>NZ_PSVK01000005.1:164349-167927 GCF_002931115.1 Rathayibacter sp. AY1E6
ATCCGCGTGTGAGCGGATCGTCGTGCGCGGTACGCGACCCGCTCTTCCCAGCGCGACCACCCTCCCCGGCCGACCGCGGCCGATCGACGACGCAGGAGGAGATCGGCTACGAGTGCAGCCGCAGCGCCGTCCAGAGCTCGGTGCGGGCGGAGACGTCGTCGAGGTCGAGGCCGAGGGCGCGCTCGACGGCGGTGATGCGGTTGCGGAGGGTGTGACGGTGCACGCCGAGGTCGCGGGCGGCGGGCTCCCAGGCGCCGTTGCGGCGGAGCCAGACGCGGGCGCTCTCGAGCAGCACGGCTCCCTCCGGGGTCAGCAGCGGTGCGAGCATCCGGCGGGCGAGCGGTGCGGCTCCGGCGGCGGCGAGGAGCCCGATCATCCCCTCGGCGGCGACGTCCTCGAACCGGACCACCGTCCCGTCTCCCGTCCGCTCGGCGGCGCGCCGCGCCTCCTCGAGGCCCCGGTCCAGGTCCGACCATCCGATCGGGGCGGAGGCGCCGGCGCTCGCGCCGTGCCGCTTCAGCACGGCGGTCAGCGGCCCGAGTCCGTCGGCGGCGGCCACGGCGACGAGCGAGCCGTCCCTCTCGGCGAAGAACAGGCGCGCGCCGTCCTCCTCCGCCACGACCTCCAGCTCGTCGAGGAGCGAGTCGCCGTGCACGGGCGCGCTCAGCACGACCACCCGCACGGGCTCGGCGGGCAGCGGGCTCCCCAGGCGCCGTGCGGTGCTCTCGGCGACGTCGAAGGCTCCCGCGGCCAGCAGCTCGAGCAGTCCGGAGCGCAGCTGCCGACGGGAGGAGTCCAGCGCGCGCCGCTGCTCCAGCGCGATGCTCGCCAGCGCGATGACGCTCGCGACGAGGTCGCTGCCCGCCGGGTCCAGCGGCGTGCCCGTGCCCACGGCGAGCACCCCGCGCAGGTGGTCGCGGCGCCCGATCGTCTGCAGCGTCACTCCGCCGCCGTCGTCGAGTCGGAGTCCCGCTCGGCTGCCGCGGGTCAGGGCGTGCCTCGCGGCCGCGGCGACCGCCTCCTCCGCGGGCACGTCGAGCCGGGTGGGCAGGTGCACCCTCTGCCCGGCGGCGTCGTAGAGGGCGACCCAGCAGTCCAGCTGCCGCTCCAGCTCGGTGAGGATCGCCGCGAGCCCGTCCGGCCGCAGCGCCGCGCGGGCGACCCGCCGCTGCGCCTCGAGCGACCACTCCAGCCGCTCGCGCTGCTCCCGCGAGATCACGTCGGCGACGAAGCGGATGATCCCCATGAACGGAGTCAGGTCCGCCACCTCCAGCAGCGGCAGGCCCTGGCGGTCGCACGCCGTGACGAGAGCGGCGGGCACCTCGTCGTGCACGATGCGGGTGGCGAAGCCGAGCGCGCGGATGCCGCGGCCGCGCAGCCGGGCGACGTACTCCTCCGAGAACTCGGCGCTGTCGTGCCCGGTGAAGTGGACGCCGTCGGTCAGCAGCAGCTGGCCCGACTCGAGCCAGGGCGTCGGATCGACGAGGTCCGAGGAGTGCGCCCAGACCAGAGGAGCGTCGAGATCGGCCTCGTCGTGGACGCCGGCGAGCACGCGGAGGCGGAAGGCCGGTTCGGCCAGCAGATCGCGGACGGTCGCGGGCATGCGCGGCTCCCTTCGACGTTCCGTCCATCGTAGGGTCCGCGGATCGACGGATCCGCACGCCCGCTTCCGAGGCGCGCGCGGCACGATGGGGAGCATGACGTCCTCGACCGCCCCCACCGTCCGCGACAACGCCTCGGTCACCGCCGCCGACCGGTCCCGCGTGTTCCACTCCTGGTCGGCGCAGGGCGCGCTGAACCCGCTGCCGATCGCAGGCGGTCTCGGCGCCGAGGTCTGGGACGTCGACGGCACCCGCTACCTCGACTTCTCGAGCCAGCTCGTGAACGTCACCATCGGCTACCAGCACCCGAAGGTCGTCGCCGCGATCCAGGAGCAGGCGGGCGTCCTCACCACCGTCGGCCCCGCCTACGCGAACGAGACCCGCGCCGAGGCGGCCCGCCTGATCACCGAGCGGGCGCCCGAGGGCATGGAGAAGGTCTTCTTCACCAACGGCGGCGCGGACGCGAACGAGAACGCGATCCGCATGGCGCGGCTGTTCACCGGCCGCGACAAGGTCGTCTCGCTGTACCGCTCGTACCACGGCAACACGGGAGCGGCGATCGTCTCGACCGGCGACTGGCGCCGCATCCCGAACGAGTACTCCCGCGGGCACGTGCACGCCTTCGGGCCCTACCTGTACCGCAGCGAGTTCTGGGCCGAGACCCTCGAGCAGGAGTGCGAGCGCGCCCTCCACCACCTCGAGCGCGTCGTGCAGGCGGAGGGGCCGGAGTCGATCGCCGCGTTCCTCCTCGAGACCATCCCCGGCACCGCCGGCGTGCTCACCCCGCCGCCCGGCTACCTCGCGGGTGTGCGCGAGATCGCCGACCGGTACGGCATCCAGCTGATCCTCGACGAGGTCATGGCGGGCTTCGGCCGCACGGGGGAGTGGTTCGCCTTCGACGCCTTCGACGTGCGCCCCGATCTGATCACCTTCGCGAAGGGCGTGAACTCCGGCTACGTCCCGATCGGCGGCGTCGTCATCTCGGATCCGATCGCCCACCACTTCGACGAGCGCGTCTTCCCCGGCGGTCTCACCTACTCGGGCCACCCGCTCGCCGCGGCCAGCGTCGTCGCGACGCTCGAGGCGATGGAGGAGGAGGGGATCGTCGACAACGCGCGCACCATCGGCTCGGAGCACCTGGCCCCCGGCCTGGCGGCGCTCGAGGCGAAGCACGACCTGATCGGCGAGGTCCGGGGCTCCGGAGTGTTCTGGGCGCTGGAGCTGGTCACCGACCGGGCCGCGCGCACCCCGCTGCCGGCGGCCTCCGTCGCCCGCCTCAAGGCCGACCTGCTGTCCCGCGGCCTCCTGCCCTTCACCGCCGACAACCGGATCCACGTGGTCCCGCCGGCCGTCATCACTTCCGCCGAGGTCGCCCGCGGCCTCGGCATCCTCGACGACGCCCTCACCGCCTTCAGCGGCTGACCGCACTCCGTTCCGCAGGCGGCGGCGTCCTCGCGAGGCGTGTCCGGGGATCCGCGTTCCAGCGGATCCCCGTCGCCGTGCGCGACCCGCTCCTCGGGACCCGGCCCCGCGCTCGAGCCGACTGCGGGACGCCGCGCGGGGAGCGGCGTCCTCGCGAGGCGTATCCGGGGATCCGCGTTCCAGCGGATCCGCGTCGCCGTGCGCGACCCGCTCCTCGGGACCCGGCCCCGCGCTCGAGCCGACTGCGGGACGCCGCGCGGGGAGCGGCGTCCTAACCAGCGGCGTCCTCGCGAGGCGTATCCGGGGATCCGCGTTCCAGCGGATCCGCGTCGCCGTGCGCGACCCGCTCCTCGGGACCCGGCCCCGCGCTGGAGCCGACTGCGGGACGCCGCGCGGGGAGCGGCGTCCTAACCAGCGACGTCATCGCGAGGCGTATCCGGGGATCCGCGTTCCAGCGGATCCGCGTCGCCGTGCGCGACCCGCTCCTCGGGACCCGGCCCCGCGCTGGAGCCGACTGCGGGACGCCGCGCGGGGAGCGGCGTCCTAACCAGCACT
>NZ_PSVK01000005.1:167934-172274 GCF_002931115.1 Rathayibacter sp. AY1E6
AGCGGATCCGCGTCGCCGTGCGCGACCCGCTCCTCGGGACCCGGCCCCGCGCTGGAGCCGACTGCGGGACGCCGCGCGGGGAGCGGCGTCCTAACCAGCACTGTGCAAGGCGAACGCCGTCACGAACCCGAGGACCGCGTACAGCCCGGTGAGCACGTCGTCGCGGTCGAACGCCTCGGGGATCATCGTGTTCGAGATCATGGCGAGGATCGCGCCGGCGGCTACGGTCGTCACGAAGGCCACGACCGCGCCCGGTGCGGTGGCGAAGACCAGGAAGCCGACCAGCGCCGCGGCGGCCGAGATCGCGGCGATCCCGCCCCAGACGGTGAAGACGTAGCGGGCGGAGCGGCCGTCGGCTTTCATGCCGACCGTCGAGGACAGGCCCTCGGGGAGGTTCGAGATCGCGACCGCGGCGACGATGGGCACGCTGATCGCCGCTCCCGCTCCGCCCTGGGCGACCGAGAGGCCGAGCACGATCGATTCGGGGACCCCGTCGATCAGGGCGCCGGCCGCGATGGCCGCGCCTCCTCCTCCGCCCGACCCCTTCGCGCTCTTGCGGTTCCCCGCGCCGGCGCGGGTGAGCAGCGCGTCCGCGCCGACGAAGACGACGGCTCCCGCGAGCGTGCCGAGGATCGTCGGGAGCAGTCCTCCGTCGTCCGCCGCCTCCTGCACGAGCTCGTAGGCGAGCGCCGAGATCAGCACCCCTGCTCCGAACGCGGAGATCGCGGCGGTGAGCTTCGGGGGCACGCGCACGAACCAGGCGAGCGCGGCGCCGATCAGGAGGGTGGCGCCGCCGATGGCGCCGCTGGCGAGGGCGAGGGTCCAGGGAGGCACGGCTCCACCCTGGCACCGGCGGTGTCCGGCCGCGGCGGGCTTGACGGGGGCGCTCCGGCGGCGCTCGACCCGCCTCCGCCCGCCCCGACAGCTGTCGTGCAGGCGTCGGGCCGCGATGCCCGGCCGATCCTCGGCGATGGAGGGCCGCTCGGGCCGGGCGTCCCCGTAAACTGCCGGAATGGCGGAGTTCAGCGCGAGTGTTTTCCAGAACGAGTTCCTCTCGGACGGCGCCACCGACGTGCACGCCATCGTCACGGTGACCGCGTCCGGCACGGGGGTCGCCGGGTCCGACGGGGCCGCGGCCGAGATCATCATCGTGGACTGCTCCGGATCGATGACCGGCGAGAACATGACGGCCGCGAAGCGCGCCGCCGCCGTGGCCGTCGACCAGATCCTGGACGGCACCTTCTTCGCCGTCGTGGCCGGGTCCGAGCGCGCCGACCGCGCCTTCCCGTACCCCAACGCCACCGTCTCGATGGTGCGGATGGAGCCGGGGGCGCGGGCCGCGGCGAAGGAGGCGATCGGCTACCTCCAGGCCGACGGCGGCACCGCGATGGGCACCTGGCTGACCCTCGCCCGCCAGCTGTTCGCGACCGTGCCGGAGGCGACGCAGAGGCACGCGATCCTCCTCACCGACGGCAAGAACGAGCACGAGCCGCGGATGCAGCTGGACGCGGCGATCCGCGCGGCGTCGGGCGACTTCCAGTGCGACGTGCGCGGCGTCGGCTCCCGTTGGATCGTCGAGGAGGCGCGCACCATCGCGAGCGCCCTGCTGGGCACCGTGGGCCTGATCGCGAACCCGGCCGACATGGCCGCCGACTTCGAGTCGCTGATGCGGGCGTCGATGGGCCGGGGAGTCGCCAACGGCGAGCTCCGCGTCTGGACTCCGCAGGGCGCGCAGCTGCTCTTCGTCCGCCAGGTCGCTCCGAACCTCGAGGACCTCAGCTCCCGGCGGAACGCCGTGAACCCGCTCACCGGCGCCTACCCGACCGGCGCCTGGGGCGACGAGTCGCGGGAGTACCACGTGGCGGTCCGGGTCGCGTCGAAGCCGGTCGGCTCGGAGCAGCTCGCCGCGCGGGTGCAGCTCAGCGTGCGCGACGAGGTGGTCGCCTCCGCCCTGGTGAAGGCGCGCTGGACGGACGACTCCGCCCTGACCGCCCGCATCGACCCCGCCGTCGCCCACTACACCGGCCAGACCGAGCTCGCCTCGGCGATCCAGGACGGGCTCGCAGCCAAGGCGCGGGGCGACGAGGCGACCGCCACGGTCAAGCTCGGGCGCGCGGTGCAGCTCGCCTCCGTCACCGGGAACGACGAGGCGACCGCGAAGCTGCGGAAGGTCGTCGAGATCGACAACCCGAACGAGGGCACCGTGCGGCTCAAGCGCGGCGTGGACCGCCTCGACGAGATGGCGCTGGACACCGCGTCGACCAAGACCACGCGGGTGCGCAAGTGAGCTTCCGCTGCCCCGAGGGGCACACCTCGCAGTCCGGCGACTACTGCGACGTCTGCGGGGCGCCCATCGGTGCCGCTGCGGCCCCGTCGCCCGCTCCCGCCGCGCCGACCACCGCGATCCCGACCGGCCCCTCGGTCTGCCCGCACTGCTCGTTCCCGAACGAGCCCGGCGCCCTGTTCTGCGAGAACTGCGGCTACGACTTCACGACCGGCTCCCTCCCCGAGGCCGATCCGTTCACCTCCTCCGGCGCCGTCCGCGCTCCGGGCGAGGTCGGCGGCTCCGCGACGCCGTCGGGGGACCCGGCCCAGCACCTGGGCGAGGCGCCCGCGCCGCAGGCCGATCCCGCGGCTCCGACCGAGCTGGTCCCGGAGCAGGAGGCCGGCTTCGACACCCCCGTCGCGACCGCGCCGCCCGCCGCTCCGCCGACCGAGGTGATCCCGGAGGCCCCTGCACCCGAGGCCGCAGCCCCCGACGCGGCACCCGAGGCCTCAGCGTCGGAGGAGGAGGCCGCGTCCGCGCCTGCCACCGGCTCCGCCCGCCCCGCCTCCGCCTCCGCGGACCCGGACCGCCCGTGGATCGCCGAGCTCTGGGTCGACCCGGAGTGGTACGCCGAGCAGCGCGCTGACGACCCGATGCCCTCGCCCGGCCCGCCCGCGACCGTCGTCCTCCGCGAGCGCAACCTGCTCGTCGGCCGCCCGTCCGTCTCCCGCGGCATCTCGCCGCAGGTGGACTGCGGCTCCGACTCCGGTGTCTCGCGGCGCCACTGCCAGCTGAGCACCGACGGCTACCGCTGGTGGGTCGAGGATCTGCAGTCGGCGAACGGCACGTACCTCGCCCCGGCCGGGGCTCCGCTCCCGCAGTCGCCGATCGCCGCCGGTCAGCGCCGCGAGGTCGAGGAGGGCGATCGGATCTACGTGGGCGCCTGGACGCGGATCGTGCTCCGTCCCGCGTTCCCCGGCGAGGCCTAGGGCCCCGCGCCCGGTCGGTCAGCGACCGGCGAGCGCTCCGAGCATCCACGACAGCGCCGCGATCGCGCCGACGCCGACCACGCTCGAGCCGATGATCACGGAGCGCCGGATCCGTGCCGCGCGCGAGTCCGAGGCGGTCGGCGCGCCCGAAGCCGAGCCCGTCGTCATCCCGCCGCGGAGCCGGTGCGCGACCTTGTCGGCGGTCGGCCGCTTCTCCGGGTCCCTCTGTGTCATCGAGGTCAGCAGCGCCCGCCACTCCGCCGGCAGGGTGTCGGGCACGGAGGGGCTGCGGTGGAGGCGGGCGATCGCCGCCTCGAGGACGGTGCCCGAGTACTCCCGGTGACCGGTGATCGCCTCGAGGAGGACCAGGCCGAGGGAGAAGACGTCGCTCGCTCCGCTGATCGGCTCGCCCGCGACCTGCTCCGGGCTGACGAAGCTCGCGGTGCCGATCACGACGCCGTCGCTGGTCAGGCGGGAGCCGTCCATGAAGTGGGCCACGCCGAAGTCGGTGAGCTTGGCGGTGCGGGCGTAGCCGCTGGAGGCGACCTCGCTGACCAGGATGTTCGCGGGCTTCACGTCGCGGTGCACGACGCCGCGCTCGTGCAGGTAGGCCAGGGCCTCGGCGAGCTGCGTGCCGATCGCCGCGACCTCCGCCGCCGGGAGGGGGCCGGACTCGAGCCGCGCCTCCATCGTGGGGTCGGCGACGAGCTCCATCACGACGTAGCGGCGGACCTCGCCGCCGAAGTTGTGCAGCCCCGCGTCGAAGAGGTTGACGATGCCGGGGTGGGCGAAGGAGCTCAGCATCCGCACCTCGCGCTCCTGGCGGGCCACGTCCTCGGGGTTCGAGGCCTCCGCGCGGAACACCTTCACGGCGACCTCGCGCTGCACGGTCTCGTCGCGGGCCCGGTAGACCGAGCCCATCCCGCCGGAGCCGATGCGCTCGATCAGGTAGTAGCGGCCGGCCACCTTCTGCTGGGCGGCGTTCGCGGCGACGGTACTCATGGCGATCCCGCCTTCCGCTCGAACGGTGCGCTCCGGAGCGCACCGTTCGAGCGGAAGGCGGGATCGCCATGAGTACCGTCGCC
>NZ_PSVK01000005.1:172284-211517 GCF_002931115.1 Rathayibacter sp. AY1E6
CGCCCGTAGCCGCCGCGGGCTCGTTCGGGGGTGGGGGGGACGGCCACCTCCGCGCCCTACAGGGGGCATATAGTGGCCACCCGCAGACGCCCCCCCCCCCCCCCCCCCCCCGCCGCGAGGTCAGCGGAGGCCGCTGCGCGCGAAGCCCTGCACGAAGTAGCGCTGGAACACCAGGAACAGCACCACCATCGGCACGACGTTCACCAGGGCGAACGCCATGGTCGCTCCGTAGTCGCTGCCGAACTGCCCCTGGAGGAAGAGCAGGCCGATCGGGAGCGTGAAGAGCGCGTTCTCCTTGAGGGCGATGAGCGGCCAGGCGAAGTCGTTCCAGGAGCCGAGCAGCGACATGAAGAAGAGCACGGCGATGAGCGGCTTCGAGAGGGGGAGCACGATGGCCGTGAACACGCGGAAGTGCCCGGCGCCGTCGATCCGGGCCGCCTCGACGAGGTCCCGCGGGATCGCGAGGATGAACTGCCGCGCCAGGAACAGCCCGAACGCCGACGCCGCCGTCGGCAGGATCACCGCCCAGTAGCTCCCGTAGAGGCCGAGGTCGGTGACGAGCCGGAACAGCGCCACCATGATCACCTGCACGGGCAGGGTGAGCGTCGACAGGGCCAGGAGGAAGAGCACGCCGGATCCGCGGAACCGCAGCTGCGCGAAGGCGTAGCCGCCGAGCAGGTTGATCGTCACGGTGATCAGCGCGGTGACCAGGCTGATCGCGAGGGAGTTGCCGAACCAGGTCGCCACGGGGAACGACGAGAACACCCGCTCGAAGTTCACCAGCGTCAGCTCGCGCGGCCAGAGGCGGAGGGTGCCGCCGAGCAGCTCGGACCGCGAGGAGAACGCGACGACGACCATCCAGTACAGCGGGAAGACGATGACCACCGAGACGGCGAGGGCGAGGGCGAGGCGGAGCAGGCGCGAGGTGCGCGACGTGCGGATCATTCGACGAGGTCCCTCGAGCGGTTGGTGCGCCACTGCACCGCGGTGAAGATCATGGTCAGGATCAGCAGCACGATGCCGATGGCCGCGGCGTAGCCCTGGTCGCGGGTGACGAACCCGGTGTCGTAGGCGTAGGTCACGAGCACCGAGGTCGCGTTCTGCGGTCCGCCGCCGGTGAGCACGAAGACGATGTCGAACACCTGGAACGAGTAGATGACGTTGAGGATGAGCAGGAAGAACGACGACGGGCCGACCAGCGGCAGCGTCACGTGGCGAAACTGCTGCCACGCGTTCGCTCCGTCGAGCCGGGCCGCCTCGTAGAGCGCCGGGTTCACCCCCTGCAGCCCCGCCAGGTAGATCAGCATGTTGAAGCCGGTGCGCCACCACAGGGTGACGAGCACCACGGAGGCGAAGGCGGCCGCTCCGCCGGACTGCCAGGCGATGCGGGGGAGGCCGATCGTCTGGAGCATGCCGTCGAGCACGCCGCTGTTCTCGTCGAAGATCAGCACGCCCATCAGCGCCGTCGCCACGCCGGAGACCGCCATCGGCAGGATGAGGATGCTGCGGAACACCGGACGCGCGGGCAGCACCGAGTTCATCAGCACCGCCGCGCCGAGGCCCAGCGCCATCGAGAGCGGGGTCACGATCAGGGTGAACAGCGCCGTGTTCAGCGTCGAGCGCCAGAAGAGGCCGTCGCCGAGCAGTCGCGCGTAGTTGTCGAGTCCGACGAAGGCGCCGTCGCCGAAGCCGTTCGTGCGCTGGAAGCCGATCAGGAACGCGCCGCCCAGGGGGACGAACACGAACAGCCCGAGCATCAGCAGGTTCGGCGCGAGGAACGCGTAGGCGGCCGCCGTCTCGCGGGCGGGGGCGCGGGAGGTGCGCCGGGGGCGGGCGGTCACCGCCTCCGGCGCGAGGACCGACCGGCTCACTGCGTCGCGGCCGCGATGCCGGAGGTGAGGCCGGCGATGGTGTCCTCGGTGCTGCGCCCGCCGACGAAGGCCTGCTCCAGCTGCTCCTTGAGCACCGTGATGATCGCGGCCATGTCGGGCGAGGCGACCTGCGCCGAGTCGGACGCCTGGACGGTGCCCGCCTGGCCGAGGAACACCTCGGCGAGCTCGGGGCGCACGGCGAACTCGATGCCCGACTCCGTGAGGTCGCGACGGGTGGGGAGGAGGGAGGCGCCGGCGCAGAAGTCGCGCATCGCCTCCTCCTCCGTCATGAACGCGAGGAAGGAGGCGGCCAGCTCCGGGTTCTTCGCGGCCTTGGTCGCGACGAGGGCGTTGCCGCCGAAGTCGCCGCCTCCGCGCACGTTGCGCGGGGAGTAGGTGGCGCCCCACTCGAAGTCGAGGGTGGAGTCGGCGTCGGGGATGAGGAACGCGCCGGCGAAGGTCATCGCGGTGGTCTGCGAGTACCAGAGGTCGCTGGCGTAGGTGGTCGCCTGCACGGAGCTGCTCGGCGGCACGAGGCCGTCGGTGAAGAAGCTGCGGCTGAAGTCGATCGCGGCGCGGCCGGCGGCGGAGTCGATCGCGGGCCCGGACAGGTCCTCCGTGAGGAAGCGGCCGTCCGCCTGGAAGAGCAGGCTGAGCCAGCGCGTGACGCCGTTGCCCTGCCAGTTGTAGGCGAAGGGGTAGCGCTCGGCGGGGAGAGAGGCGCGCAGCTTCCGCCCGACCTCGGTGAACTCCTCCCAGGTCCACGCCTCCTCGGGCGAGGAGGGGAAGGATGTGACGCCCGCGTCGGCCAGCACCTGCGTGTTGTAGAGGATCAGCGAGGTGTCGGTGTGGTGGGGGACGCCGAAGGGGCTCCCGCCGCTCTGCACCGCGGCCCAGGCCGGATCGGTGAACCGCTCGGCGACGTCGGAGTCGAGGAAGCCCGACAGGTCCAGGAGCTGGTCGCGGCCGGCGTAGCTGCCGAACGTGTAGTACGGGACCCGGAAGACGTCCGGCGGGTTCCCCGCCTGCAGCTGCGCGTCGATGTTGGTGAACATCTGCTCGTACGGGACCGCGTTGAGGGTCACGGTGGCGCCGGCGTTCGCCGACTGGAACGCGTCGATCGCGCGCTGGAAGCCGGCCAGCTCGGCGTCGGTGCCCCAGGTGGTGAAGGTGAGGGTGTCGCTGCCGGCGCTCGCCGCGGGGCCCGCGGGGGCGAAGCCGCAGCCGGAGAGGACCGGGACGGAGGCGGCGACGCCGAGCGCTCCGAGGAAGCGGCGGCGGTCGAGGACCGCGCGTCCGAGCTGCGAGAGGTCGAGAGCCCCCGCGGGGAGCCCCTTGCTGGTCAGGCCCATGACGGCCTCCTTCCGGGGGCCAGCGGCAGGCTCCCGGGGGCAGGCTATTCCGGCAGGGCCGCGGGAATCGCGGCTGGACGGATCGGCCGATCCATGAGAGGAGCGGCCGATCCGCGCGGCGGGCGTTCAGCCGCGGCGGCCGAGCATCCCCTCGAACGAGCCGTCGAGCGCCCACGGGTCGGGCGCGGAGCCCGAGCGGGAGGAGCGGGCGGCTTGATCGGCCAGCTCGCGTCCGGCGCGCTCGATGCGCGAGGGCAGCGCCCGTCCGTCCTCGGTCGCGCCGCCCCAGTCGTCCGTCGCCGCGAACACGGTGGTCGCGAGGGGCGCCGCGTGCAGGTAGGTGAAGAGCGGGCGCATCGCGTAGTCGACGGCCAGGGAGTGGCGGGGGGACCCGCCCGTGGCCGCCAGCAGCACGGGCAGGCCGCGCAGCGCCTCCGTGTCGAGCACGTCGACGAACGACTTGAAGAGCCCGCTGTAGCTGGTGGTGAAGATCGGCGTCACGGCGATCAGGCCGTCGGCGCCGGCGACCGCGTCGAGCGCGGTCTGCAGAGCGGGGCTCGCGAAGCCGGTGAGGAGGTTGTTCGTGACGTCGTGCGCGAGGTCGCGCAGCTCCACGACGCTCCGCTCGACGGCGAAGCCCTGCTCGGTGAGGGAGGACTCGGCGGCGTCGGCCAGGCGGTCGGCGAGCAGCCGGGTCGAGGACGGCTGGCTGAGGCCGGCCGAGAGGACGGTGATCCTGCGGGTGTCCATGGAGAGCTCCTGACTAGACGGTGACGGGCTCGGCCGCGGGCTGCGCGTCGCGCGCGGCCACGAGGGAAGCGTGGGTGGGGGCGTCGGGCACGTGCGCGGGGCGGCCCTCGGCGAAGCCGGCGCGGAGGGCGGGGAGGATCTCGCCGAGCATGTCCATCTGCTCCAGGACGGTCTTCAGCGGGAGTCCCGCGTGGTCCATCAGGAAGAGCTGGCGCTGGTAGTCGCCGACGTACTCGCGGAAGCCGAGGGTGCGGTCGATGATCTGCTGCGGGGAGCCGACGGTGAGCGGGGTCTGCTCCGTGAAGTCCTCGAGCGAGGGGCCGTGGCCGTAGACGGGGGCGTTGTCGAAGTAGGGGCGGAACTGCGAGACCGCGTCCTGCGAGTTCTTCGCCAGGAAGATCTGCCCGCCGAGGCCGACGATCGCCTGGTCGGCGGTCCCGTGGCCGTAGTGCTCGAAGCGCTGGCGGTAGAGCTGCACCATCTTCTGGGTGTGCGAGGCGGGCCAGAAGATGTGGTTCGCGAAGAAGCCGTCGCCGTAGTAGGCGGCCTGCTCGGCGATCTGAGGGGAGCGGATCGATCCGTGCCACACGAACGGCGCGACACCGTCGAGGGGGCGCGGGGTCGACTGGAAGCCCTGGAGGGGCGTGCGGAACTGGCCCTCCCAGTCGACGAAGTCCTCGGTCCACAGGCGGTGCAGCAGGTCGTAGTTCTCGATCGTCAGCTCGATGCCGCGGCGGATGTCCTTGCCGAACCACGGGTAGACGGGGCCGGTGTTGCCGCGGCCGAGCATCAGGTCGACGCGGCCGCCGGCGAGGTGCTGGAGCATCGCGTAGTCCTCGGCGAGCTTCACCGGGTCGTTCGTGGTGATGAGGGCCATCGCGGTGGAGAGCGTGATCCTCTCGGTCTTCGCCGCGAGGTAGCCGAGCGTGGTGGTGGGGGAGGAGGACCAGAACGGCGGATTGTGGTGCTCGCCCAGGGCGAAGACGTCGAGGCCGATCTCCTCCGCCTTCAGCGCGATCGCGAGGGTCGCCTGGATCTTCTCGGACTCGGACGGGGTCCGTCCGGTCGTGGGGTCGGTCGTGATGTCGCTGACCGTGAAGATGCCGAACTGCATCAGGCGCTCCTTCTGTCCTCCGGCCCGGTGGGGCCTGGTCCATGCGTTTGCATGTACATCCTCATTCAACCACGTGCGGCCGGATCTATTCCCGTGGATCCCCGGGCCTCCGCCGGCCTGTCGGAGGACGGCGCCGGTGCCGTGCCCGGACGTCGCCGACCCGCCCCGCTCGCCCCGCGGCCGCCCGAAACATCCCCGCAATACGCCCCGCACTAGAGTCGTGCCATGGGTGACCTCTTCGACGGATACGGGTCCCAGAAGGTCGAGCGGCCCGACACGGGCGCCACCCCCTGGGACGAGATGTTCGCCGACGTGGCGTCGACCGGAGGCCCCGACGGGGTCCGCGGCGCCTACCGCGACATCTACTCCTCGCTCGCGCGGATGACCCAGGAGGAGCTGCGCGGCCGCACCGACGCGCTCGCCTCCTCCTACCTCGCGCAGGGCGTCACCTTCGACTTCGCGGGGGAGGAGCGGCCGTTCCCGCTCGACGCCGTCCCCCGGGTGATCGAGCGCGCCGAGTGGAACGAGGTGCAGACCGGCATCAAGCAGCGGGTCCGTGCTCTCGAGGCGTTCCTCGCCGACGTCTACGGCCCGCAGAACGCCGTGGCCGACGGCGTCATCCCCGCCGGGCTGATCTCGAGCTCGAGCCACTTCCACCGGCAGGCCGCGGGCATCGTCCCCGCGAACGGCGTGCGGATCCAGGTGTCCGGAATCGACCTGATCCGCGATGAGAAGGGCGGCTGGCGGGTCCTCGAGGACAACGTCCGCGTGCCCTCCGGCGTCTCCTACGTCATCTCGAACCGCCGGGTGATGGCGCAGACGCTGCCCGAGCTGTTCGTCTCGATGCGGGTGCGCCCGGTCGGCGACTACCCGAACAAGCTGCTGCAGGCCCTCCGCGCCTCCGCCCCCGAGGGCGTCGACGACCCGACCGTGGTCGTGCTCACCCCGGGCGTCTACAACTCCGCCTACTTCGAGCACACCCTCCTCGCCCGCCTCATGGGCGTCGAGCTGGTCGAGGGCCGCGACCTGTTCTGCACGGGCGGCAAGGTGTTCATGCGCACCACCTCCGGCCCGACCCGGGTCGACGTGATCTACCGCCGCGTGGACGACGAGTTCCTCGATCCGCTGCAGTTCCGCGCCGACTCGATGCTCGGCTCGCCCGGGCTGATGCTCGCGGCCCGGCTCGGGAACGTCACGATCGCGAACGCGGTCGGCAACGGCGTCGCCGACGACAAGCTCGTCTACACCTACCTGCCCGACCTCATCCGCTACTACCTCTCGGAGGAGCCGGTGATCAAGAACGTCGACACGTGGCGGCTCGAGGACCCGGGAGCGCTCGAGGAGGTGCTCGACCGCCTCGACGAGCTCGTCGTGAAGCCGGTCGACGGCTCCGGCGGCAAGGGCCTGGTCGTCGGGCCGGCCGCCTCGGCGAAGGAGCTCGCGGAGCTGCGCTCCCGCCTCCAGGCCGACCCGCGCGGCTGGATCGCGCAGCCGGTCGTGCAGCTCTCCACCATCCCCACCCTCGTCGACGACGGGATGCGCCCCCGGCACGCCGACCTGCGGCCCTTCGCCGTGAACGACGGCACCGACGTCTGGGTGCTGCCCGGCGGCCTGACCCGCGTCGCGCTCCCGGAGGGGCAGCTCGTCGTCAACTCGTCGCAGGGCGGCGGATCGAAGGACACCTGGGTGGTCGGCCTCGAGGAGGCGCGCAGCGCCGAGCCCGAGGCGCGCGACATCCAGGCGCTCGTCGCCGAGCAGGCCGCGGTCACCAGCTCCATCCCGATCGTCTACCCGCTCAACCACACGCCCGACCACTCGCCGCAGGACGCGCCGAACACCGACCAGGACCAGCAGCAGCAGCAGACGCTCGCGGCGGGGGAGGACGACTGATGCTCTCCCGGATCGCCGAGTCGCTGTTCTGGATCGGCCGCTACATCGAGCGGTCCGACGGCACCGCCCGCATCCTCGACGTCCACCTCCAGCTCCTGCTCGAGGACCCGTGGATCGACGAGGACACGGCCTGCCGCTCGCTCCTGTCGGTGATGGGCTCGACCCCGCCCGACGACATGCGCGAGATCACCCGCGCCGACGTGCTGGCGATCCTCGCGATCGACCGCACGAACCCCGCCTCGATCGCCTACTCGCTCGGCGCGGCCCGCGAGAACGCCCGCCGGGCGCGCGAGATCGTCTCGACCGAGCTCTGGGAGTGCCTCAACACCACGCGCACCCGGATGCCGCGCCGCGTCTCGGGCGAGCGGGTGTCGGAGTTCTTCAGCTGGGTGAGGGAGCGCTCCGCCCTCGCCGTCGGCATCATCGAGTCGGCGACCTCGCGCGACGAGGCCTGGCAGTTCTTCACGCTCGGCCGCTCGATCGAGCGCGCCGACATGACCGCCCGCCTGCTCGCCACCCGCTCGCTGACCGAGGCGAGCGGCCCCTCCTGGACCACGATCCTCCGCTCCTGCGGCGCCTACGAGGCGTACCTGCGCACCTACCGGGGCGTGCCGAGCGCGCGGAACGCGGCCGAGTTCCTCCTCCTGGACCGGCTGTTCCCGCGCTCGATCCTCTTCTCGGTCTCGCGGGCGGAGGCGTGCATGCGCGACATCGAGCCGCGCACCGGCCGCATCGGCCACTCCGGCGACGCGCAGCGCGTCCTCGGGCGGATCCGCAGCGAGCTGGAGTTCCGGCCGATCACCGACATCCTCGAGGACCTGCCGCGGCACATGGACAGCGTGCAGGAGGCGACCTCGGCCGCTTCCGAGGCGATCCGCCAGCGTTACTTCCCCACCAACGTCATGCCGAGCTGGATCGGGGAGGCGCTGTGAGCAGGCTGCGCATCAGGCACACCACGGGCTTCACCTACGCGGGGGACGTGGTCGCGTCCTACAACGAGGCGCGGATGCTCCCCGCCTCCTCGGACGGGCAGCTGGTGCTGTTCTCGAACCTCGACATCAGGCCGGTGACCTCGGTGCACGCCTACACCGACTACTGGGGCACCCGCGTCTCGTCGTTCGACGTGCTCGACGCCCACCGCGAGCTCTCGCTGACGGCGACCTCGCTCGTCGAGATCCGGCCGAAGCAGCACCCCGACCACCCGACCGGGTGGGATCAGCTGTCCGAGCAGGTCGAGACGCGCACCGAGTACGTGGAGCAGTCGAAGCAGACCCACCGCACCGCGCCGCCGGAGGACCTCGCGGCGATGGCGCGCTCGCTCGCGGACGAGGCGGCCGGCCCGTGCGAGGCCGCGCTCACGATCGCCGAGACGATCGGCCGGGCGATGACCTACCGGCAGGGCGTCACCGGCGTGCACTCCACCGCGACGGAGTCGTGGACCGCGCGCGAGGGCGTCTGCCAGGACATCACGCACATCGTCCTCGGGGCGCTGCGCTCGGTGGGCATCCCGGCGCGCTACGTCTCGGGCTACCTGCACCCCAAGCCGCACGCCGAGATCGGCGAGACCGTGGTGGGGGAGTCCCACGCCTGGGTCGAGTGGTTCTGCGGAGGAGCCTGGCGCGGCTACGACCCGACGAACCTGATCGACATCGGCGACCGCCACGTCATCGTCGGCCGCGGGCGCGACTACAACGACATCGCGCCGTTGCGCGGGGTGTTCGCCGGGCCCCGCTCGTCGAAGCTCTTCGTCCGCGTCGAGATCACCCGCGAGGCCTGAGGGCGGGCGGCGGTCGCGCCCCGCGTCGGGGGCGACCCGTCGAGTGGGCGGTCCGCGGATCCGCCCGGCGTGCGGACCGGCCGACGGAGCCTAGGCGCGCGGACGCAGCAGGGGGACTCCGCCGGTGGCGGGCAGAGCCTCCGGCCCGGGGGCCGCGAGCCGGGCGGCGCGGCGCAGGCGGAGGTGGAAGGCGAGTCCGATGGCGGCCGCCGCGATCCCGGAGGCGGCGCCGACCAGCATCGCCTGGCGCGGACCGTAGGCGTTCGCGACCCAGCCGATCAGCGGGGCGCCGATCGGGGTGCCGCCGACGAAGATGGCCATGTAGAGCGCCATGACCCGGCCCCGCATCTCGGGGGCGGTCGAGAGCTGCACGTAGCCGTTGGCCGAGGTCATCAGCGTCTGCGCCGCGATGCCGACGAAGGGGAGCAGGATCGCGAACGCCCAGACGGTCGGCATGACGCCGGCCAGCGCGAGCGCGACGCCGAACGCCGCGGAGGCGCCGACGATGAGCCGGAGCCTCGGGCGGTCGCGGCGTGCCGAGAGGAGCGCCCCCAGCACCGAGCCGACGGCGATCGCGGAGGAGAGGAGGCCGAACTCGCTCGCCCCCATGTCGAACTCGACCGTCGCCATCGTCGAGGCGAAGATCGGGAAGTTCAGGCCGAAGGTGCCGATCAGGAACACGATCGCGAGCACCACGAGGATGTCCGGCCGCTTCGAGACGTAGCGGAACCCCTCCAGCAGGGCACCCGGGCCGCGGGTGGCGCGTGGGGCGCTGCGGAGCTGGTCGCGGTGCAGCGCGCGCAGCGAGAGCAGGACGGCGAGGAAGCTCGCGGCGTTGAGGAGGAAGACCCAGCCGGAGCCGACCGCGGCGATCAGCACGCCCGCGAGGGCCGGTCCGATCATCCGCGCCGAGTTGAAGGAGGCCGAGTTCAGCGAGACGGCGTTGGTGAGGTCGCGCTCCTCGACCAGCGCCGACACGAACGTCTGGCGCACGGGCGCGTCGATCGCCGCGGCGAAGCCGAGCAGCAGGGCGAAGAGGTAGACCATCCAGAGCTGGACGACCCCGGTCACGACGATGAGCCCCAGGCCGAGCCCGAGCGCGCCCATCGCGCCCTGGGTGGCCATCAGGAGCTTCCGCCGGTCGAAGCGGTCGGCGATGAAGCCGGAGAAGGGCACCATCACGAGCTGCGGTCCGAACTGCAGCGCCATGGTCACGCCGAGCGCCGTCGCGTCGTGGCCGGTCAGGTCGTTGATCACGATCCAGTCCTGGGCCGTGCGCTGCATCCAGGTGCCGACGTTCGAGACCATCGCGCCCGCGAACCAGATGCGGTAGTTCGGCACGGCGAGGGAGCGGAACATCGCGCTCATCGGTCGGCCACTGCGCGCAGGACCGCCGCCGCGTCGTGGAGGAGGCGCAGGTCCTCGGGAGGGAGCTCCTCGAGGCGCGCCACGAGCCAGGCGTCGCGGCTGCGGCGCACGTCGAGCACCAGTGCGGTGCCGGCCTCCGTGGGGCGGATGCGGGTGACGCGGCCGTCGGCGGGGTCGGCCAGGCGCTCCGCGAGTCCTTCGTCGACCAGGCAGCCGACCGTGCGGGTCATCGACGGCGGGCGGACCCGCTCCGCCTCGGCCAGCTCGCCGAGGGTCTTCGCGCCCTCGCGGTGCAGGAGCGCGAGCACGCTGAACTGCGGATCGTTGAGCTCGTGCTGGGCCTTCTCCTGCCGGAGCCGCCGTCCGAGCCGGCCGACCGCTGCCCGCACCTCGCCGGCGAGGGAGGTCAGCGGGAGATCGGTCTGCGGGAGATCGGTCTGAGGGGTCTCGGTCTGCAGGGTCTCGGTCGATGGCACATAGTTAGCCTAACAAAAGAACTGCAGCTCAGGCGGAGGTCCGCGCGGTCCGCACCGCCCCGATGCTCGCGGCGACCACGAGCGCGATCCCGACGGCCTCGACGGCGCTGAGGCGCTGGCCGAGCACGAGGAAGCCCGAGAGCGCGGCCGCCCCGGGGGAGAGCGACATCAGGATCGAGAAGGTGGAGGAGCGCAGGCGCCGCAGCGCCAGCAGCTCCAGCGCGTAGGGCACCGCGGAGGAGAGCACCGCCACGGCGAGCCCGAGGAGCAGCACCGGCGGCACCACCAGGGCGGGCCCGGCGGAGGCGATGCCGAACGGCAGCGACACGATCGCGCCGGCCGCCAGCGCCAGCGCGAGCCCGTCGATCCCCTGGAACCGCCCGCCGGTGCGGCCGGCGAAGACGATGTACGCGGCCCAGAGCACTGCGGCCGCCAGCGCGAAGCCGACGCCGACCGGGTCCAGCGCCGAGAACCCGCCCTGCGACAGGGTCACCACCCCGGCCAGCGCGAGCACCGCCCAGACCAGGCTCAGCACGCTCCTCCCGGCGATCACCGAGAGCGTCAGCGGCCCGAGCACCTCGAGGGTGACGGCGGCGCCCTGCGGGATCCGGGCGATGGCCTCGTAGTAGCAGGCGTTCATCCCGCCGAGGGCGAGACCGTAGGCGGCGACGGTGGCCCAGTCGCTCCGGCTGTGGCCGCGCAGCCGCGGACGGCAGACCAGGAGCAGCACGACGGCCGAGAACACCAGCCGGAGCGTGACGGTGCCGATCGGCCCCGCGGCGGGGAAGAGCAGCACGGCGAAGGAGGCGCCCAGCTGCACGCTCGCGACCGACCCGAGCACCAGGCCGATCGAGCCAGCGCTCGCCGGGCGCCGCTCCGGAGCGGCCGCTGCGCTCAGCTGGAGCGCCGCTGCGTCTGGACGGGCGGGACGTTGTAGCCGAGCAGGCCGACGCCGGTCGCGTCCCAGCGCAGCGTGGTCAGCGAGACGTTGTCGACCACCGGGAAGGTGTGCCGGTACGTCTCCGGGTTGATGCCGAGGTAGGCGCACAGCAGGAGGCGGATGAGCGTGCCGTGCGCGACGACGAGCACGCGGCCGTCGGGGTGCTCGCGGTGGATGCGGGCGAGCGAGGTGTTCGCGCGGGCGACGGCGTCGAGGCCGGACTCGCCGCCGGGCATCGGCTGGATGGCCGGCGCCGCGACCCACGCGTGGTACTCGTCCGGGAAGCGCTTCTCCATCTCGTCGGTGGTCAGCCCCTCGCCGCGGCCGAAGTCGACCTCGACCAGGGCCGGGTCGGGCTGCAGCTCGAGGTGGGCCGCCCGCGCGGCGGGCACGGCGGTGCGCACGGCCCGGACCAGGGTGGAGGAGTACACCGCCTCGAGGTCGGCGTCGACGGCCCAGGCGGCCAGAGTCGCCGCCTGGTCCTGGCCCCGGGGGGTCAGCGCGATGTCGGAGGAGCCCGCGAAGCGGTTCTCGGAGTGCCAGACAGTCTCTCCGTGCCGGGCGAGGATCAGGGTCGTCACCCCCTGAGCCTACCGACCGCGCGGGCCCGCGGGCCCCGCGCTCAGGCGGCGGGGACGCCGTAGTGCGCGTCGACCATCACCGGGAGGTGGTCCGAGACGCCCTGGGGCAGCGTGGAGACCCGCTCGATCCGCACGGAGTCGCTGATCGCGAAGTCGAAGTGGCCGCTGAAGTAGCGGTAGCGCGCGTAGGTGGGGGAGTCGCTCCGCGAGACCAGGTAGCCGTTCCGGGTCATCCGGCGGTCGAGTCCGCGGAAGAACCACGGGTAGTTGTAGTCGCCGACCATCAGGGAGGGGGTGTCCGGCGCGTACTCGCGCAGCCGGTTGAGCGCCTCGTCGATCTGCTTGCGGCGCAGGGCGTTGCCGGCCGAGAGCGGGGCGGCGTGGAAGGAAGATACCGCGATCGATCCGCCGTCGCGGTCGTCGAGGCGGACGGCCAGCAGGCGCTCGTGAGCGGGGGACATCACCCGGTCGTGCATGGACTTGCTGAGCTCGAACGCGGCGCTGCCGGAGAGCTCGAAGCGGTCCTGCGAGTAGTAGACGGCCAGGCCCAGGCGGTTGCGGGCCGTGACGGACGCGAGCCGGAGCGAGCCCACCTCCTGCGGCAGCTTCGTGGTATCGCACTCCTGCAGGCACAGCACGTCGATGTCGTGGCGGGCGGCGAGGGGGGCGATCTCGGCGTGCGCTCGGTGCTCCCGGAGGTTGTAGGAGATCACGCGGAGGGCGCGTTCGGTCGGCTGCATTTCGCCAGTGTAGGGCGCGCCGACCGAGCGCCGGCCGACCCTCCGGCGAACACGGAGGGACCTCCTCGGAACGCGGTCGGAACGTTCGCCGACCGGCCGGGGAGGTCCCTCGCGGAGCCGTGTCAGTGCTGCTCGGTGCCCGAGGCGTCGGTCTCGGCGTCGGTGCCGTGGACGCCGTCGGTGGGGCCCCAGTCGGGCAGCGGGGGGTTCTGCTCCTCGCCGTCGGCGCCGACGCCGTCGGCCAGGGGGGAGGCCGCACCGCCGACCTCGTCGAGGCCCGCGGAGGTGCCGGTCTCGGTGGCGGGGTCGGGCGTGCGCGCGCCGTCGGTCGTGTCGGTGCCGTCGGTCGTGTCGGTGGGGGTGGGCTCGATGTCGTAGTCGGAGCTGCTCATGTCCCGACGCTACGACTCCACCGCCCGCGGGGGCACCCCCTTGCGCTCCCGCGAACGACGGAGGCCCCCCGCACCGGGAAGGTGCGAGGGGCCTCCGAAGGGGGAGTGCTCAGCGTCCGTAGGCGGAGGCGGCGGGGCAGTCGAACGGGTCGCCGCCGGCCGACAAGCCGACCTTGTTGAGGTAGCGGACGACGATCGCGTACGACTCCATCAGCGAGGTCTCGGTGTAGGGGATCTGGTGGGTGGTGCAGTACTCCTTGGCGATGACCTGCGCACGGCGCAGCGCCGGGCGGGGCATGTTCGGGAAGAGGTGGTGCTCCACCTGGTAGTTGAGGCCGCCCATGTAGAGGTCGGTGAACCAGGTGCTGCGGATGCTGCGCGAGGTGAGGACCTGGCGGCGGAGGAAGTCGACGCGCGCCTCCTTCGGCAGCAGCGGCATGCCCTTGTGGTTCGGCGCGAACGAGGCGCCCATGTACAGGCCGAAGACGCCCAGCTGCACGCCGACGAAGGCGAACGCCATGCCGAGGGGGAGGGCCCAGAAGACGACGGCGAGGTAGAGGCCGACGCGGGTGACGAGCATGGTGATCTCGACCCAGCGCTTGTCGACCTTGCCCTTGCCGAACACGGTGCGGAAGCCGTGCAGGTGCAGGTTGAGGCCCTCGAGCAGCAGGAGCGGGAAGAACGCGTAGCCCTGGCGGCGGGTGAGCCAGGCGTAGAGGCCGCGCGAGCGGGCCGCGTCCTCGGCGGTGAAGGAGACGACGTCGCGCTCGATGTCCGGGTCCTTGCCCAGCACGTTCGGGTTCGCGTGGTGGCGGCTGTGCTTGGTCATCCACCAGGAGTAGCTGATGCCCACGAAGAGGTTCGCGAGGGTGCGGCCGGCGACGTCGTTGGCCTTGCCGGACTCGAACACCTGGCGGTGCGAGGCCTCGTGGGCGAGGAAGGCGAACTGCGTCAGCACGATGCCGAGGGCGGCGGCGAGCAGGAGCTGGAACCAGGAGTCGCCCAGCAGGACGAAGCCGGTGACGATGCCGCCGAGCGCGAGGACCAGCGCGCCGAACATCGTGTAGTAGAAGCCGGTGCGGCGGCGGAGGAGCCCCGCGTCGCGGACCGTGCTGAGGAGACCGGAGTACTCGGTCGTCGGGTTGACGCGGCCGTCGGCGCGGGGGCGGGTGCGGACGACGCGGGGGGCGCCTCCGGTGACGGACGTGGTGGTGGGGGTGCTCATCGGCGCCTCGCTCTTCGTGGTGACCGTCGGCGTCGACGATCTCTCGGCGAGCGATCCCGACGGGGGCGGTCCGCTCATGGTTCACCGCGTCGGTAGGGGCCGGACGCGGCATCAGGGCGACCGGGGTCAAGGGCAACCTGGTGTGAACACTACGGGGACGGCGGCGGCACCGCACCATGGCGATTGCCAGCCTTCGCTCCGCGCGTGTCGGGAAGGGGAGTGCGCCTCCGGCAGGACCGCCGGAGGCGCACGGGCTCAGGAGCCGATCGAGTCCTGCGGGCGGCCGGACTTGAGCGCGGCGAGGCGCGCCTCCACCTCGGTCATCTCACCGAGGTCCTCGAGCGACTCGAACTGCGCGTCCAGGCTCGAGGAGGCGAGCTCCTCCGCGCCGCGGACGCGCGCCTCCTCGCGGCGGATCTTCTGCTCGAAGCGGCTCACCTCGCTCGTCGGGTCCATCAGGTCGATGCTCTTCACGGCGTCCTGGACCTGGCTCTGCGCCTCGACGGTCTTCGAGCGGGCGATCAGCTCGTCGCGCTTGCTCGAGAGCTGCTGCAGCTTCTCGCGCATCTGGTTCAGGCCCGACTTGAGCTTGTCGACGACCTCGGTCTGCGAGGCGATGGTCGGCTCGGCGTCCTTCGCCTCCTTCTCGGACTGGATCTGGCGCTGCAG
Source organism: Rathayibacter sp. AY1E6 (assembly GCF_002931115.1). Lineage (NCBI taxonomy): Bacteria > Bacillati > Actinomycetota > Actinomycetes > Micrococcales > Microbacteriaceae > Rathayibacter > Rathayibacter sp. AY1E6. The sequence continues at coordinate 187,430 of NZ_PSVK01000005.1, forward strand.
AGCGACCTTGGCCAGCGCGTCGAACTTGTCGGCGTCGCCGGCGCTCCCGCCGGTGCGCAGCTCGTCGGCCTTGCGGCTCGCGGCGAGGGCCTTGCCGCCCCACTCCTGGGCGTTCTGCACGTCCTCGCGGTAGTCGTCCTCGAGCAGGCGCAGGTTGCCGATCGTGGTGGCGATCGCCGCCTCGGCGTCGCGGATGCTGTCGGTGTAGTCGCGGACCATCTGGTCGAGCATCTTCTGCGGATCCTCGGCCTGGTCGAGGAGCGCGTTGATGTTGGCCTTCGCGAGCTGCGCGATGCGGCCGAAGATCGACTGTCTCTGAGCCATGGGTGTCTCTCCTTGCGTCGTGGGTGGTGCCGGATGTCGGAGGTGGTGACGGAGTCGTGGGGGAGGTGGTGGTCGTCGGTCCTGCGCGGATGCCCGGGGGCGCTCAGAAGCGCCCTCCGCCGCCGCGGCGTCCGCCTCCGCCGCTGCTGCGCCCGCCGCCGAAGCCGCCGCCGCCGGAGCGCCGGGACGAGCCGCCTCCGCCGAAGCCGCCGCTGAACCCGCCTCCGCCGAAGCCGCCCGAGCGGTAGCCGCTGCGGCGTCCGCCTCCCAGGAGCGACTCGACCAGGATCCCGCCGAGGAACGCGCCGGTCGTGTCGCCTCCGTAGGGGCTGCCGACGGCGTTCGGGGCGGAGTAGGAGCCGGCGTCGGCCCGCGCCCGCTCGAGCGCCTGCTGGGCGAGCTGCGAGGCGCGCTGGGCGGAGGCGAGAGCCTCGCGGGGGTCGGTGGCGGCGATGCGCTCGGCGTACTCGGCCGAGCGGGCGGCCTCGGCGACGCGGGTGCGCGCCTCCGAGCCGACCGCGCCGCGGCGGGCCGCGATGAAGTCCTCGGCGGCCGAGACGCGGCTGCGGGCGGAGGTGAGCTCGGCGCCGAGGGCGGCCCGCTCGCGCTCGCGCTGGGCCTGCGCGTCGCGGAACCCGCCGACGGCGGCATCGATCGTGGCGTCGGCGGCGGTGAGCGCCTCGAGCAGGGCGAGCGGGTCGTTCGGCCGCACGGAGGCGGCGCGCTCGACGTCGTCGAGGGCGGCCTCGGTCGAGGCGACCGCCGCGGCGACGTTCTGCGCCTGAGCGGCGGACTCCGCGTCCGGGGAGGCGGCGAGCGCTCGTCCCTGCGCCACGTCGGCGCGGATCTCGGCGATGCGGCCGGCGAGCGACGCCTTCGCCTTCTGCAGCTCGTCGCCGCGCGTCGCCACCGCGTCGACGAGCCCGGAGGCCTGCTCGGCGGCCTGCTGCCCGGCGCGCAGCAGCACGGCGGCGCGGCCGGAGTCGCCGGCCTGCAGCGCCTGCTGGGCGCCGGCGAGCTGGTCGCGGGTGAAGCGGAGGCGGTCCTCGGCCTGGTCGGCGTCGTCGCCCACGTCGTCGATCGCGGTCGGCGCGTAGCGGGAGGCGAGCTCGGCGAGGCGGGCGCGGGCCGAGGGGAGGCGGTCGCCGACCTCGGCGGCGCGAGCCGAGAGCGCGGCGGCGACCTGCGGCGCGTTCTTCTCGAGGTCGCGCAGCTCCTCGAACGCACTCGCGCGCTCGTCGAGCGTCTGCTCGGCGTCGGCGCAGAGCTGGAGGATGCGCTGGTAGCCGTCGCGGCGCTCCTGATCGGTCTCCGGCTCGGTGTCGTCGAGGCGCTGCTGCAGGGTGAAGGCCTCGCCGAGCAGGCGCTTCGCGGTGACGAGCGCCTCGCGGAACGCGCCGGTCGCGTCGGCGCCGAACTGCGCCTCCGCGAAGCCGACCTCCTGCTCGCTGGTGCGGACGGCGTCGTCGGCGTGGACGAGGGCCGACCCGGCACGGGTGGCGAGCTCGTCGATCGAGGCCTCCACCGCCTCCTGGGCGCGGCGCTTCCGCGCGCGGCGGACGAGCAGCAGCACCACGAGGCCGACCACGACGAGGGCCGCGAGCACGCCGAGCGCGATCAGCAGCCCCGAGCCGAGGGACTCGCCGGCGCTGGGCGCGTCGAGGCGCTGTCCGATCCCGTCGGCGGCGGCCACCGCGGCTCCGGCCCAGTCGCCGTCGGCGAGCCTCGGCTCGATGTCGTCGGACTGGAGCGAGGAGACCTGCGCGTCGTCGAGGGCGAAGCCCTGCGCGACCGACACCTGGTACTGGCGGGCGTCGACCGCGACGGCCAGGAGGACGTCGTCGGTGCCCAGTCCGTTGCGGGTCGCGGTCTCGTCCGCCCACGCGGCGCGGTCGGACGGATCCGTGAAGGAGTCGACGAAGGCGACGAACAGCTGCACGCGGTGCTGGTCGTAGAGGGCCCGCGAGGCCTGCTCGATCTCGGTGGTCTCTCCGGAGCTCAGCACCCCGACCGAGTCGAGGACGGTGGAGGAGGAGAAGGAGACGGGCGATTCGGCCGTCGCCGCGGTCGCGGGGACCAGCGCGAGGACCGCGGCGATCAGGAGGGCCCCGAGCGCCGGCAGCAGCCGGGAGCTCACGGGGTGGTGGGGTCTCGCCGGCATCGCGCACACTCCTTCGTCGTCGCCTCCCGAGTGTAGACAGCCCGGGTGTCCGAGCAGGAGTCGGGAGGCGGCAGGCCGTCGACCGCGTGCCCGGGGCGCGGGGGATGGGAGAACGCCGGGAGGAGGAATGACCGTGCTCCGCTCGCGGTTGCCGCCCGGAGTGCGCCGCAGGTGCACGTGCCTCCCCCCTCAGGGCAGCCCCTGAGACAGCTCCGTAGAAAGGCGATCCCGTGGATCCGTTCTCCCCCCTCACCGCCGGCGACCTCGACCTCCCCAACCGCATCGTCCTGGCACCGATGACGCGACTGCGCTCCGACGAGCAGGGCGTGCCCGGCGCGATCGTCGCCGAGTACTACGCCCAGCGCGCGAGCATGGGCCTGCTGATCAGCGAGGGCGTCTTCCCCAGCGCCGAGTCCAAGGGCTACGCCGGGCAGCCCGGCATCGAGACCGACGCGCAGGCCGCGGGCTGGCGCGCCGTCGCCGACGCCGTGCACGCCGCGGGCGGACGCATCGTCATGCAGCTGATGAACGCGGGCCGCGTCTCGCACACCGAGATCACCGGCACCGACCGCATCGTCGCCCCGAGCGCCGTCGCCATCGACGGAGAGGTGCACACCCCCGCCGGCAAGAAGCCCTTCCCGGTGCCGCACGCGCTGACCACCGAGGAGCTGGCGACCGTCCGCGACGAGTTCGTCGCCGCCGCCCGCCGCGCGATCGACGCCGGCTTCGACGGAGTCGAGGTGCACGGCGCCAACGGCTACCTGCTGCACGAGTTCCTCTCGCCCGTCTCCAACGTGCGCACCGACCAGTACGGCGGGACCCCGGCCGAGCGCGCCGCGTTCCCGCTCGAGGTCACCCGCGCGATCGTCGACGAGGTCGGAGCGGGCCGCGTCGGCATCCGCCTCTCGCCGGCCCACAACATCCAGGACGTCGTCGAGACCGACGGCGACGACGTGCGCGCCACCTACGAGGCCGTCGTCGACGGGCTCGCCCCGCTCGGCCTGGCCTACCTCAGCGTCCTGCACGCCGAGCCCGCCGGCGAGCTGGTCCAGGACCTCCGCTCGCGCTTCGACGGCGTCTTCATCGCCAACAGCGGCTTCGGCTCGCCGACCAGCCGCGAGGAGGCGACCGAGCTGATCAGCGAGGGCCACGCCGACGCCGTGGCCGTCGGCCGCCCGGCGATCGCCAACCCCGACCTGGTCGAGCGCTGGCAGGGCGGGCACCCCGAGAACGAGGTCGTCCAGGAGACGGTCTACGGCGGAGGAGCCGAGGGCTACACCGACTACGAGCCCCTCTCGGCGTAGTCGCGACTCACGCGGAAGGCCCGCTCCCTCGAGGGGGAGCGGGCCTTCCGCGTACCGGGGGGATCAGCTCTCGCTGCCCCGGCTCTTCAGCTCGGACTCGATGCGGGCGTCCTGCTCGGGCGAGAGCTCGTGGTCCTCGTCCTCCGGGCCGGCCGTCTCGCCGACGCGGCCCTCGCCGAGGGCGTGGATCGAGGTGATCTCGTCCTCGAGCGCGGCGTCGCGGTCGTGCTCGCTCACGAGCCGGTCTCGATCTCCCCGGCGGAGACGGCCTCGGCGTACTTGCGGAGGTCCGGGCCGGGCTCGAAGTCGATGAAGCGGTCCTTGAGGCGCGCGTTCAGCTCCGCGAACACGTCCTCCCAGGGCTCGCCCTTCTTGCTCGTCGCGAGGTCGAGCACCGCCTCGCGGAGGACCCTGTCCGAGTCCTCGAGGATCTTGTCGCGGGCTTCGTCGTTCCAGCGGATGTCCTGTGCGTCCATGCTCCGACCGTAGGCGCGGGGCCGGGGCGCCCCAAGGACTTGCGGGCGGGGGGCGGGAGGCGTAGGAGCCCCCGCCGCTCCGCGCTCAGGAGAGCGCCGGCAGCACCTCGCGCTCGAACAGCTCGATGCCGGACCGGTCGTAGGCGGCGTCCGGGAAGTAGAGGATGCCGTAGTCCATCCCGCGCGACTGCATGCCGGCGAGCCGGTCGACGATCTGCGAGGGAGTGCCGACCGCGAGCGCGTCGGGGCTGCGGTACTCGGCGACGAAGGACGCCGCTCCCTCCGCGCCGAGGTACGGGACCACGCGCTCCTCGAGACGCTGCAGCGCCGCCTCGACCTCCGTCTCCGTCTCGCCGATCACGACGTTGTAGTTCGAGCTCCGGGTGATCGCCGAGAAGTCGGTGCCCAGGCGCTCGCAGTGCCCGCGGAGGACCGAGCTCTTGTGGTCGAACGCCTCCGGGGTCCCGGCGAAGTTCGTGTACTGCGCGTACTGGGCCGCGATCCGCAGCGTGACCTTCTCGCCGCCGCCGGCGACCCACAGCGGGATGCCGCCCTCCTGCAGGGGCAGCGGTCGGTTCTGCGCGCCGTCCACCTGGTAGTAGCGGCCGTCGAGGGTCGCGGACCCGGTCGTCCAGGCCTGCTGCAGGATCTGCACTCCCTCGTCGAGCCGGCCCAGCCGCTCGGCGATCGGCGGGAAGCCGTAGCCGTACGCGCGCCACTCGTGCTCGTACCAGCCGCCGCCGATGCCCATCTCGACCCGCCCGCCCGAGACGATGTCGACGGTCGTCGCGACCTTGGCGAGGTAGGCGGGGTTCCGGTAGCCCATGCAGGTGCACATCTGGCCCAGCCGCACGCGCGACGTGGTGGCGCCGAACGCGCTCATCAGCGACCACGCCTCGTGCGTCGCCTCCTCCGTCACCTGCGGGACGGTGTGGAAGTGGTCGTAGACCCAGATCGACTCCCAGGCGCCGTCGTCGGCGTGCCGGGCGAGGTCGCTCATGGTGCGCCACTGGTCGGCGGCCGGGACGCCGACGAGGTCGTGGCGCCAGCCCTGGGGGATGAAGAGTCCGAATCGCATGCCGCCGACCCTAGGGCGGCCCGCCCCCGAGGTCGAGGGGGTCGCGGTGCTCGCGTACGCTTCCGACCGATGCTGACCTTCACAGAGGATCTCGGACTCCCCGTCCTCGCGCTGATGATCCTCGCCGCCTTCGCGGCCGGCTGGATCGACGCGGTCGTAGGCGGCGGCGGCCTCCTCCAGCTCCCGGCCCTGCTCCTCGTGCCGGGGATCCCGCCCGTGCAGGCGCTCGCCACGAACAAGCTGGCCTCGATCTTCGGCACGACCACCAGCGCGATCACCTACTACCGGCGCGCGAAGCCCGATCTGCGCACCGCGCTGCCGATGGCGGCGGTCGCCCTCGCGGGCAGCTACGGAGGCGCGACGCTCGCCGGCCTCCTCCCGGCCGCCGTGTTCAAGCCGATCATCGTCGTCGCGCTGATCGTGGTCGCCGTCGTGACGATCGCGCGCCCGGCGCTGGGCAGCGTCACGGTGCTCAAGCACGCGGGCCGGCGCCACCTCGTCACGGCGGCCGTGCTGGGACTCCTGATCGGCTTCTACGACGGCCTGATCGGACCGGGCACCGGCACCTTCCTGATCATCGCCCTGATCACCGCGCTGGGCTACGACTTCCTGCTCGCCAGCGCCAAGGCGAAGATCGTCAACGTCGCGACCAACCTCGGCGCCCTGCTCTACTTCGTGCCGGGCGGGCACGTGATCTGGCTGCTGGGCCTCCTGATGGGCGCCGCCAACGTGGCGGGCGCGTACCTCGGCTCGCGGATGGCCGTCGCTCGTGGCAGCCGCTTCATCCGGGTCGCGTTCCTCGTCGTGGTCGGCGCCCTCATCCTCAAGGTCGGCTCCGACGTGTGGACCGAGAACCTGGCGCCGCTGCTGCGCTAGCGCGGGCTGCGGGACCGAGCCGCGGAACGAGGACGGGACCCCCGCCGCAGCAAGGGGTCCCGTCCTCGTTCCGATCGCTCGGCGCTCCGCTCCGTCGACCTCAGCCGAAGGGGATCGAGCCGACCAGCACGCCGACGGCGAGCATGACCAGCGAGACGACGACCGCTCGCCACAGCACCTTGCGGTGGTGGTCGCCGAGGTTCACCGCGGCGAGGGAGACGAGCAGGAGGATCGCCGGGACCAGCGGGCTCTGGAGGTGCACCGGCTGCCCGGTGACGGAGGCGCGCGCCATCTCGACCGGCGAGATGCCGTAGTTCGCCGCGCTCTCGGAGAGCACGGGGAGGATGCCGTAGTAGAACGCGTCGTTCGACATGAAGAAGGTCATCGGGATGCTGAGCACGCCGGTGATCACGGCGAGGAACGGGCCGAGCGCCGGCGGGATCACCGCGACGACCCACTCCGCCATGGCGTCGACCATGCCGGTGCCGTTGAGGACGCCGATCAGCACGCCGGCCGCCAGCACCATCGACACGACGCCCACGATGCTCGGCGCGTGCTTGACGATCTCGGCCGCCTGGTCCTTCATCTTCGGGAAGTTGATCAGCAGGGCGACCGCGGAGCCGACCATGAACACGTAGGGCAGCGGCAGGATGTCGGCGACCAGCAGCGTCATCACCGCGAGGGTCAGGACCAGGTTCACCCAGATCAGCTTCGGGCGCAGCGTCTCGCGCTCGGGGTCGAGCATCGTGTCGGCCATCGCGGTGTCGGCGTCGTCGGCCTGCACGCGGGCGGCGACCGCCACCTGGGCTCCGCGCAGGGCCTGGGGACCGCGGAGGAAGGAGAAGCGCTCCCGGGCGACGGTGCGGATGCCCCCGGTCAGGGCCGCGAGGCCGCCGGTGCGGGCGCCGCCCGAGCGGGAGGAGGAGCCGCGGCCGGCGCCGACGAGCTCCTGCTCGAGCATCGGCTCGGCCAGCGCGAGCGAGCCTAGGCGGCGGCGCTCGCCGAGCCCGAGGAACCAGGCGAAGACGAGAGTGACGGCCAGGCCCACCGCGAGCGACGGGAGCATCGGCACGAAGATCTCGCTCGGCGAGACCTGGAGGGCCGCGGCGGCGCGCACCGTCGGTCCACCCCAGGGGACGATGTTGAGCGTGCCGTTGGCCAGGCCCGCGACGCAGGTCAGCACGACCGGGTTCATCCCCAGGCGCAGGTAGATCGGGAGCATCGCGGCGGTGGTGACGATGAAGGTGGTCGAGCCGTCGCCGTCGAGCGAGACCGCACCCGCGAGCAGCGCCGTGCCGAGCACGACCTTCGCCGGGTCGTCGCCGAGCGCGCGGACGATGAAGCGGATCAGCGGGTCGAAGAGCCCGACGTCGATCATGATCCCGAAGTACATGATCGCGAACATCAGCAGCGCGGCCGTGGGCGCGAGGCTGCCGATCGCCTCGAGGACCATGTCGCCGATGCCGAGGCCGGCGCCCGCGAAGAGGCCGAAGATCGTCGGCACGACGATCAGGGCGACCATCGGCGTCAGCCGCTTGGTCATGATCAGGGCCATGAAGGCCAGGATCATCGTGAAACCGAGTACTACCAACACAGCTGACTCCTTCGTCCAGTGCCTCCGCCCGCGCTCGGCGGGAGAGCCGGCCGGGAGATGGTGGAAACCCTAGGCAGCTCCGCGTCCGGCGCCGGGGTATCGCTCATTACGGCGACATCTGCGCATAGTGTGGCTTCTGCGCATTCTGCGCACGACGACGGCGAGGAGGCCCCGATGCGCTTCGCGACCCACGTCCTGGTCCTGCAGCTCGCCACGGTGTCGGCCGCCGTGCTGGTCTGCGCCGGCCTCGTCACCGCGCTCAGCGTCCAGCAGCTGCGCGGCGAGGCGGAGGGGACGGCGCTCGCCATCGCCCGCACCGTCGCCGAGGACCCCGACGTGCAGGACGCGGTCGCCGCGTCCTCCGCGGTGCCCGGCGCGCCCGCCGCCTCGGAGCTGCGCGGCGGACCGCTCGAGGACGTCGCCGCCGCCGTCGAGCAGCGCACCGGCGCGCTCTTCGTCGTGATCACCGACGACCAGGGCATCCGCCTCGCCCACCCCGACGAGGACCGCCTCGGCGAGCGGGTCTCGACGAGCCCCGACGAGGCGCTCGCCGGGCGCGAGAGCGTCTCGTGGGGCACCGGCACGCTGGGCGAGTCGGCACGGGCCAAGGTCCCGGTCTTCGCCGCGGGGGAGCAGCGGGTCGTCGGCGAGGTCAGCATCGGCTTCGCGCGCTCCAGCGTCTTCACCGACCTGCCGACCGCGCTGCTCGGCGTCCTCGCCGCGGCGCTCGCCGGGCTGGTGCTCGCCGCCGTCGCCTCCGTCTTCATCCGCCGCCGCCTGCTGCGCCTGACGCTCGGCCTCGCCCCGGAGGAGCTCACCTCGCTCGTGCAGGACCAGGCCGCCGTGCTCGACGGGGTCGACGAGGGCGTGCTCGCGCTCGACCGCGACGGGCGCGTCGGCGTCTGCAATGCGCGGGCCGCCGCGATCCTCGGCTCCGACGACCCGACCGGGCGGGCGCTGCACGGGCGGCCGCTCGCGGAGCTCGACCTCCCCGTACCGCTGGCCGACGCGATCGGCGCCGCGCTGCACTCCGTCGAACCGCCCCGCCCCGGAGGCGAGGAGGGCTTCGTCGTCCGCTCCCGCATCGTCTACGTCGACATCCGCCGGGTGACCCGCGGCGACCGCGACCTGGGCGTGGTGGTGGTGCTGCGCGACCGCACCGACCTCGCCGCGCTGAGCCGGCGCCTCGACGCGGTCGGCGCGATGACCAACGCGCTCCGGGTGCAGCGGCACGAGTTCGCCAACCGCCTGCACGTGGTCGCGGGCCTGCTGGATGCGGGGCGGACCGCGTCGGCGCGCGACTACCTCGACGAGGTGCTGACCCGCGGCCCGCTCAAGTACCCGGTGCAGCACGCCGACCGGCTGCAGGAGCCGTACCTCCAGGCGCTCGTCGGGGCGAAGGGGATCGAGGCGGCCGAGCGCGGTGTGCTGCTGACGCTCGGCGAGGAGACGCTGGTGCGCGGCACCGTCGTCGAGCCGGAGGACGTCGCCACGGTGGTCGGGAACCTGGTCGACAACGCGGTGCGCGCGGCGGTCGAGGGGCGGCGCGACGTGCGCTTCGTCGAGGTCGAGCTGCTCGACGACGGCGACGCGCTCTTCGTGACGGTCGCCGACTCCGGCGACGGAGTGCTCGATCCGGACTCGCTGTTCGACCGGGCCGGCGCGGGCGACCCCGTCGAGGACGACGGACGCGTGCACGGTCGGGGCTTCGGCCTGCCGCTGTGCCGTGAGGTGGCCGCCCGCCGCGGCGGCGAGGTCTGGCTGGCGGACGCCGGCGGAGCGGAGTCGGGGGCCGTGCTGTGCGCGCGCCTCCCCGGAGCGGTGCTGCCGCCGGAGCAGGACGGGGACGGGTCATGAGCGCGGACACGGCGCGGGAGCGCACGGTGCTGGTGGTGGACGACGACTTCCGGGTCGCGCAGCTGCACGCGGACCTGGTCGAGGCGCGGCAGGGGCTGACGGCCCTTCCTCCGGTGCACACGGCGCGCGCGGCGCGGGCGGCCGTCGCCGAGCACGCGCCCGATCTGCTGCTGCTCGACGTGCACCTGCCGGATCAGAGCGGGATCGCGCTGCTCCGCGAACTCGACACCGACGCGTTCGTCGTCAGCGCCGCCTCCGACGGGGCGACGGTGCGGCGCGCCCTGCACGCGGGGGCGCTCGGGTACCTCATCAAGCCGTTCGAGGCGCGCCTGCTCGGCGAGCGCCTCGACGCGTACGTGCGGTTCCGGAACGTGCTGCGGGAGGACCGCGCGGCCGATCAGGAGGCGGTGGAGCGGGCGCTGCGCATCCTGCACTCGGGCGACGCGACCGCGGCGCAGCCCTCGCGCTCGGCGACCGAGCAGCTCGTCCTGGCGCGCCTGGCCGAGTCGGGCGCCGAGCTGTCGGCTCTCGAGGTGGCCGAGCGCGCCGGCATCTCGCGCGCCACCGCCCAGCGCTACCTCTCGGGTCTCGCGGGCCGCGGCCTCGTCGAGATGACCCTCAGCTACGGCACCACCGGCCGCCCGGAGCACCGCTACCGCGCCCGCTGACCCTCCGCGAGCGGAGTCCGCGATCGAGCCGGCGGGGCGTTCTCGGCGGTCGGGACCCGCTCTCGGGGACCTGAGCGCCTAGGGGAGCTGACTGCGGAGCACCGGCGTGCGGTGCTCGGTCGAGCCGAACGGGGGATCCGCGTGTCAGCGGATCCTCCTAGGCGGTCGGGACCCGCTCTCGGGAACCCGACCGCCCGTGGGAGCCGACTGCGGCGCGCCGCCCTGCGGCGCACGAGACGGCCCGTCGAACGAGCGATCCGCGTGTCAGCGGATCGTTCTAGGCGGTCGGGACCCGCTCTCGGGAAACCGACCGCCTAGGAGAGCCGACCGCGGTGCGCCGCTCCGCGGCGCACAGGACGACTCAGTGCGTCGCGTCGACGTCCGCGCCCGCGGCCTCGGCCACGCGGCGGCGCTCGGCGGCCTCGGCGGCCATGCGGCGGCCCTTGGGGCTGACGAGGGAGGCGATCACCGTGATCACGAGGACGCCGATGATGACCGAGAGCGACAGTCCGGTGCCGATCTCGAAGACCTCCACGTGCTCGCCGTTGTTGATGAACGGCAGGTTGTTCTCGTGGAGCGCGTGCAGGATCAGCTTCACGCCGATGAAGGCGAGGATCGCGGCGAGGCCGATGCTGAGGTAGACGAGGCGGTCGAGCAGGCCGTCGATGAGGAAGTACAGCTGGCGCAGGCCCAGCAGCGAGAACGCGGTCGCCGTGAAGACGAGGTACACGTCGCTGGTGAGGCCGAAGATCGCCGGCACGCTGTCGAGGGCGAACAGGATGTCCGTTCCGCCGATCGCCGCCATGACGAGGATCATCGGCGTGAGGACCTTCTTGCCGTCGATGTGCGTGTAGAACTTGTCGCCGTCGTACTGGTCGCTCGTCTTGAAGATCCGCTTGGCCAGGCGCACCATCACGTTGTCGCTGGAGTGGTCGTCTCCCGGCTTGACCAGGTTGAACGCGGTCAGCAGCAGGATCAGGCCGAAGATGTAGAAGACCCAGGCGAACGAGTTGATCAGTGCGGCGCCGAGGAAGATGAAGCCGGTGCGGGCGATCAGCGCGAAGACGATGCCGAAGAGGAGCACCTTCTGCTGGTCGGCGCGGGGCACCTTGAAGCTCGCCATGATGATGAGGAAGACGAACAGGTTGTCGACCGAGAGGGCCTTCTCGGTGATGTACCCCGCGAAGTACTCCGATCCGGGCGTCGCTCCGCCGAAGACGAGGACGCCGAGCCCGAAGAGCACGGCGATGCCGACGTAGAGCGCCGACCAGATCGACGACTCCTTCAGCGTGGGCTCGTGGGCCTTCCGGACGTGGAAGAAGAAGTCGAAGAGCAGGAGCAGGACGATGAAGACGATCGTCAGGGTCCAGATCAGGGGCGATACGGTCATGAAGGGGCTGGCCTCGCTCGTGAAGGGGGGTCGGGGGACGGTCGCGGGGGTCGCTCGTCAAGGGAAAAGGTAGCGAGGCACCGTAGCGAGCAGGGCGCCCGCCGATGGATCGTGAGTATCTTCTCAGTTCTCATCGCGTCCCTCGCGCCCAGCGGCCGGAGCGCCACACTGGTCACCATGACCGGCGCCGTTGTCGACAGGACCTTCCAGGACGCCTGCGGCGTCGTCATCCACTACCGCTGGTGGCCGCACCCCTCGCCCCGCGCGATCGTGCAGCTGGCCCACGGGGTCGGCGAGCACTCGGGGCGCTACGTCGAGCTGGCGGAGGCGCTGGTCGCCGCCGGGTACGCGGTCGCGGCGGACGACCACCGCGGGCACGGCCGGACCGGCCTCGAGCAGCACGGCGGCGACTCCTCTCGGCTCGGACTGCTGGGGCCGGGCGGCCTGCGCGCGACCGAGGCGGCGATCCTCCGGCTGACGGAGCTGCTCGCGGAGGAGAGCCCGGGAGTGCCGATCGTGCTGCTCGGCCACTCCTGGGGGTCGCTCATGGCGCAGCGGATCGTCGACCACCACTCCGGCGCCTACGCCGCGCTCGTGCTGAGCGGCACGGCCTACCGCCTCCCGGGGCACATGAACGCGGGCGACCTGGCGAAGCGGCACCGCGTCGCCGGCGGTCTCGGCCTCGAGTGGCTCTCCCGCGACCCGGAGGTCTGGCAGCGGTTCCACGACGACCCCCTCACCTTCACCACGCCGCTCGCGAAGCGGATCGGGCTGGTCGAGACCCTGCGGCTGGTCGGCCGCCCGAAGCGCGGGCCCGAGCATCCACTGCCCCTGCTGCTGGTCGTGGGCGCCGACGACACCCTCGGCGGCGAGCGGTCGGTGCGCGCGCTCGCCCAGGCCTACCGGCGGCGGGCCGGGTACACGGACGTCTCGGTGCGGGTGTACCCGGAGGCGCGGCACGAGCTGTTCCAGGAGCTCAACCGGGCCGAGGTCACGGCCGATCTCGTGGAGTGGCTGGGCGAGCGCTTCCCCGCCCCGGCTCGCGCCTAGGCTGGCGTCATGCATGGCGAGTACAAGGTCCCCGGCGGAAAGCTCGTGGTCGTCGACCTCGACGTGGTCGACGGGAGGTTCGCCGGGTTCCGCCTGGCGGGCGACTTCTTCCTCGAGCCCGACACGGCCCTCGACGACATCGACCGCGCGGTCGTGGGCCTCCCGGCCGAGACGGACGCGAAGTCCATCGCCGCCGCCATCCGGCAGGCGCTCCCGGCCGACGCGGTCCTGCTCGGCTTCACGCCCGAGGCCGTCGCGGTCGCGATCCGCCGCTCGCTGCAGAAGGCGACCAGCTGGCGCGACTACGACTGGCGCATCGTGCACGACCGGGCCGTCCCTCCCGCGACCCACCTGGCGCTCGACGAGGTGCTGACCGCCGCGGTCGGCGAGGGCCGTCGCGAGCCGACGCTGCGGATCTGGGAGTGGGACCAGCCCGCCGTCGTCATCGGCAGCTTCCAGTCGCTCCGCAACGAGGTCGACCTCGACAACGCGGCGAAGTACGGCGTCGACGTGGTCCGCCGCATCTCGGGCGGCGGCGCGATGTTCATGGAGGCGGGCAGCGTCGTCACGTACTCGCTCTACGTCCCCGGCGACCTCGTCCAGGGGCTGACCTTCGCCGACTCCTACGCCTTCCTCGACGAGTGGGCCGTCAGCGCGCTGCAGTCGCTCGGGATCGACGCGGTCTACCAGCCGCTCAACGACATCACCTCGCCCTCGGGCAAGATCGGCGGCGCCGCGCAGAAGCGCCTGGGCTCCGGCGCCGTCCTCCATCACGTGACCATGAGCTACGACATCGACGCCGAGAAGATGGTGCAGGTGCTGCGGATCGGCCGCGAGAAGCTCTCGGACAAGGGCATCGCCTCCGCCGTGAAGCGCGTCGACCCGCTGCGCAGCCAGACCGGGCTCAGCCGCGCCGAGATCATCGAGCGGATGAAGGCGACCTTCGTGCAGATGCACGGCGGCGAGGCGGGGACGCTGACCGAGGAGGAGTACGCGGCGGCGGAGGAGCTGGTGCGGACGAAGTACTCGACTCCGGAGTGGCTGCGGCGCGTCCCCTGACCGGCGGGTCCGGGGCGGCGGTCGCCGGCGCGTGGACCCGGAGCGGAACGCGGCGGACCGGACCGGCGGGAGCCCCTCAGCTCGCGAGGAGCTCGTGGTAGTCCGGGTGATCGGCGATGAACTCGGCAACGAACGGGCAGGCCGGGACGATGCGCCCGCCGAAGCGCTCGTGCGCGTCGTCGAGGGCCGCCTCGACGAGGGTCTCGCCGAGGCCCTCGTGGCGGTGCTCGGGCGCGATCTCGGTGTGGAGGAAGACCACGTCGCGGCCGCGGACGGCGTAGTCCGCGACTCCGACGGTCTCGCCGTCGAGCCAGAGCGTGTAGCGGGACGAGTCCTCGTCGTGGCGCACCTCGGAGATCATCGCGCCACTCTACGCCGGAGCCTCCCCGGCATCCGTCGAGCCCGGGCGCGAGGCGCGGAGCGTGTCGCCGGGCTCGCGCGCACTGGCACAATTGCCGGGTGCCCAGGACGATCCAGATCGCGGACGGCGTCCCGGAGTCGCGGAGCGCGGTGTTCCACGCCGACAACCTCGAGGTCCTGCCGCAGCTGGCCGACGGGGCCTTCACCGTCGTCTACCTCGACCCGCCGTTCAACACGGGCCGGGCGCAGGTGCGCACCTCGACCACCTCGGTGCGCTCCACCACAGGCACGATCGCCGGCTTCAAGGGGCGCAGCTACGAGCGGATCCGCGGCGACCTGCTCCGCTACGACGACCGCTTCGACGACTACTGGTCGTTCCTCGAGCCGCGTCTGGCCGAGGCGTGGCGGCTCCTCGCCGACGACGGCACCCTCTACCTCCACCTCGACTACCGCGAGGCGCACTACGCGAAGGTGCTGCTCGACGCGCTCTTCGGCCGCGAGTGCTTCCTCAACGAGATCATCTGGGCCTACGACTACGGAGCGAAGGCCACGCGCCGCTGGCCGACCAAGCACGACACGATCCTCGTCTACGTGAAGGACCCGCGCGGCTACCACTTCGACTCCGCCGCCGTGGACCGCGAGCCGTACATGGCCCCGGGCCTCGTGACCCCCGAGAAGGCCGAGCGCGGCAAGCGGCCGACCGACGTGTGGTGGCACACGATCGTCTCGCCGACCGGCCGCGAGAAGACCGGGTACCCGACGCAGAAGCCGGAGGGGATCCTCCGCCGCATCGTGCAGGCGTCCAGCCGCGAGGGCGACGCCGTCCTCGACTTCTTCGCCGGCTCCGGCACGACCGGCGCCGTCGCGCACGCTCTCGGCCGCCGCTTCGTCCTCGTCGACGAGCACGCCGACGCGGTCGCCGTCATGCGCCGCCGCTTCGCCGCCCTCGACCCGGCGCCGCTCTTCCTCTGACGCGGGCCCTCTCGACTCCTCAGACGTCGCCGTCCTCGCTCGCCACCCCCGCGACTCCTGCGCACCGGCCGGCTCCCACTGTCCAGAAGGTGTCGCACTCGACATCGATCGCTCCGACTGTCCAGGAGTTGTCGCACTCGACGCCGACTGCGACAACTCCTGGACAGTCGTGGTGGGAGGCGCGCCTCCCCAGGTGCGGGATCAGGGGTTCGTCCACAGAATGCGGATCGCGGGAGTCGGACGAGGATCACGGACCGCCAGAATCGCGGCATGTCCAGCACCGACCTCGGAGCCTTCACCCGGCGAGCGGCACTCCGCGCCGGGATGACGGACGCCCGGCTGCGCACTCCCGCCCTGGCCAGCCCCTTCCACGGAGTGCGCACCCGGGTGGCGCCCGTCACGCACCTGGAACGAGCCGCCGCCTATCTGCCGCGGCTGCGGCCCTGGCAGCTCTTCTCCCACCTGACCGCGGCCGAAGCCTGGGGAGTGCCGCTCCCGGCGCGACCCGGCGAGGACGATCCGATCCACGTGGCGGCGACGATGCCGCACCGGCCCCCCAGGACCCGGGGTGTGATCGGCCACACCCTCACGGAGACGGACAGGGTCGAGCGGCACGGCCTGCCGGTGACAGGAGCGGTGTCGACGTGGATCGCGCTCGCGCCACTGCTGTCCGCCCGCGATCTCCTCGCGGCGACGGACCACCTCCTGTTCGAGCCGCGCTACCCGCGCCGGGACGATCCGCGTCCCCATGTCCGGCTTCACGAGCTGCAGGACCGCCTGGCCTCCCATCGGGGCCGGGGCCGACGCGGCCTGGCTGAGGCTCTGCGGCTGGCATCGACCGGAGCCGCCTCGCGGAGGGAGACCTGGCTCCGCGCTCTCGTCGAGGAGGCGGGACTGCCCGCGCCCGACGTGAACGCCGAGATCAGGATCGGCGGCCGACTGCTCGCGGTCGGCGATCTGGTCTTCGAACGGTGGAAGGTGGTGGCGGAGTACGACGGCGGCCAGCACCGGACGGACGACGCGCAGTTCTCACGCGATCGTGAACGGCTCCTGGCCCTGCACCTCGCGGGCTGGATCGTCGTGGTCGTCCGCGCGGAGGGTCTGACCCGGGGCAGGGCGCGCACGATCGCCGAGCTCCGTGCCGCTCTCGTGGCCCACGGCTGGCGACCGTGACGCACCCCGTCGACGGATCGACCCGCTCGTCCATCCCCGCCCCGCCGCCCGCGTCCGCCCCACCGTCCGGATCCGCCCGCCGGTCCGCATCCGATCGAGCACGCGGAGCCCTCCGACTACGCAGGAGTAGTCGCACTCGGCGTCGACTGCGACGACTCCTGGACAGTCGCGGGCCGGAGTCAGCTGCTGGCGCGGACGACCAGCGACGTCGGCATCAGCGTGCGGTGCTCCACGGGGAGCCCCTCGATGCGGGCGGTCAGCAGCTCCACCATGCGGGCGCCGAGCTCGTCGGGGAGCTGGCGAACGGTGGTCAGCGCGGGGACGGCGTTCCGCGCGAAGAGATCGTCGTCGAAGCCCACGACGGACACGTCCTCGGGGATCCGGCGGCCGGCCTCGCGGAGGGCGGCGTAGGCGCCGACCGCCATCTGGTCGTTCGCGGCGAAGACGCCGTCCAGGTCGGGGTCGCGGGCGAGGAGGCGGCGCATCGCCTCGGTCCCGCTGGCCGGCGAGAAGTCTCCCCACTCGACGAGGTCGTCGGCGAGGCCGGCGTCGGTGAGCGCGCCGCGCCAGCCGATCAGGCGGTCGACGCCCGGCGGCATGTCGGCGGGGCCCGCGATGGTGGCGATCCGGCGCCGGCCGCGTTCGATGAGGTGCGCGGTGGCGACGGCCGCCCCCTCCGTGTTGTCCACGTCCACGAAGTAGGAGCCGCGCTCGTCCGGCGAGAGCGGCCGGCCGCCGAAGACGATCGGCAGCGTGCCCGAGAGCGCCGCGTAGGAGTGGTCGCCTGAGTGGTGCGAGACCACGAGCGCACCGTCGACGTTGCCGCCGAGCAGGTACCGCCGCGTCTTCTCGCCGTCCGTCTCGGACGCGATCAGCATCGAGAGCGTGTAGTCCGTGTCGGCCAGGCGCATCGCGGCGCCCTGCACGATCGAGGCGAAGAACGGGTCCGCGAAGACGCGCGCGGTCGACTCCGGCACGATCAGCGCGATCGACTGCGTGCGCCGCGAGGCGAGCATCCGCGCCGCGTGGTTGGGCACGTAGTCGAGCTCGCCGATCGCCTTCTCGACGGCGGCCACGATCTCGGCCGCCACCTGCGGGGCGCCGTTGACCACCCGCGAGACCGTCGCGCGCGAGACTCCGGCCCGCGCCGCGACCATCTCGAGGGTGGGGGAGCGGCCCCCGCCGCGGACGCCCGTCGGCTCGCTCACGGGTCAGTCCAGGATCGCCGCGGCGCTGCCGCCGAGCAGTCGGGAGTAGACCAGGCCCGAGTCCTTCACGATCCGCTCCTGCGTGTCGTAGTCGACGCGCACGATGCCGAAGCGCTTCTCGTAGCCCCAGGCCCACTCGTAGTTGTCGAGGAGGGACCAGACGAAGTAGCCGCGGACGTCGGCGCCCTGGTCGATCGCGTCGGCGACCTTCTCGACGTGGTCGAGCACGTACTGCGTGCGGTCCGCGTCGTGCACGCGGCCGTCCTCGACGACGTCGTCGTAGGCGGCGCCGTTCTCGGTCACGTAGAGCGGAGGGAGGTTCTCGTACTCCAGGCCCAGGCGGGTCAGCAGGTAGCGCAGCCCGTCGGGGTTCACCTCCCAGTCCATCGCGGTGCGCGGCAGACCGCGCGACGGGAAGGTGATGAACTCGGAGCCGACCCAGGGGGAGCCGACCTCGCGGTCGGTCGCCTGGGCGAAGTCGTCGGCTCCGGCCGGCAGCGGATGCGCCGAGACGTTGTCGTCGTGGTAGTGGTTCACGCCGAGGAAGTCGAGCGGGAGCGAGATGAGATCGAGGTCGCCGTCGACGATCAGCTCGTCGAGCCCGAGCCCTTCGACGTCCTCGAGCAGGTCCTCGGGGTACTCGCCGCGCAGCAGCGGGTCGAGGAAGATCCGGTTCTGGAGCGCGTCGAAGCGGCGTGCGGCGTCGAGGTCGGCCTCGTCCTCGGGGTCGTCGGGGACGGCGTTCGAGAGGTTGAGCGTGATGCCCAGGTTCTGCGCTCCGAGCTGCCGGAGCGTCGAGACGGCCAGCCCGTGGGCGAGGTGCGTGTGGTGCACGGCGGCGAGGGCCTTCTGCTGCGAGATCACGCCGGGGGCGTGCACGCCCGCGCCGTAGGAGAGCAGGGTCGAGCAGAACGGCTCGTTGAACGTCGTCCAGTGCTGCACCCGGTCGCCGAGGCTCTCGTAGACGGCCTCGGCGTAGTCCCGGAAGCGCTCGGCGGTGTCGCGGTTCGCCCAGCCGCCGGTCTCCTCGACGGCCTGCGGGAGGTCCCAGTGGTAGAGGGTGAGCCACGGCAGCACGCCGGCGCCGAGCAGCTCGTCGACCAGGCGGGAGTAGAAGTCGAGGCCCTCGGGGTTCACCGCGCGGTCGCCCGGCTTGACGCGCGCCCAGCTGACCGAGAAGCGGTAGGAGCCGAGCCCCAGCTCCTTCATCAGCCGCGAGTCCGCGGGCATCCGGTGGTAGTGGTCCACCGCGACCTCGGGGGTGTCGCCCTTCGCGACCGCTCCGGGGACGCGGGAGAACGCGTCCCAGATGCTGTCCTCCTTGCCGCCCTCGTGGCCGGCGCCCTCGATCTGGGCGGCGGCGGTCGCGGATCCCCAGAGGAAGCCGGCGGGCCAGTCGCGGACGGCGAGCCGATCGACGCGGGCGATCTGCTCCGAGAGGCTCGGGGTCGCGGGGGAGGGGGTGGGGGCGGCGCTCATTGCGGACTCCTTCGGCAGCGGTCCGACCATCCTAGAGCCCCGGTGGAGCGCTCTCTCGCCCCGGAACGCGGGACATCGCACCCCGGACGACCGTGCGGCGCCGCCTCCCCGGCCGGACACCGCGGTGAGGGCGGTGTCCGGACGGCGGAGGCGGCGCCTCGGAGGGGAGGAGCGGAGCGCAGGACGCGGTCCGTCGGCGCTTCCCGATCAGGCTCGGTGGGCGCCGTGCCCGTCGCGCGGAGGAGCGGTGCGGATCGAGTCCGTCCGGACGTCCGGCTCGATGCTGCCCGCGGCCAGGTCGGCCCCGGCGCGCGCGGCCAGCTGCGGGTCCGTGCGGCGCAGCTCCTCCGCGCTGTCCTCGGCCGCGAGGTCGTGCGCCTCCTGCATGGCCGACTTCGCGCGCAGCGGCGGGGTCTTGAGGAACCACGAGAGCACGAAGGCCAGCAGGACCACGCCCAGCGCGACCTGGAACACGGTCACGGTCGCGTCGTTGAACCCGGTCAGGAACGGGGCCGACAGGGCGCGGTCCGCGGTGTTCAGGAACGAGGTGTCCCCGTCGAGCGCGGAGCCGATCGCGGCGGTGTCCTGCGACTGCAGCAGCTTCAGGATCCCGGCGTTGGCCGGGTCCGCGGCGACGGCGGGGTCGGTGGCGGCCCGCTGCAGATCCGCCGCGAGCGCCGGGTTCTTGAAGGCCGCGGCGATGGTGTCGGGGATGCGGCTGAAGAGCACCGAGAAGATCACGGCGGTGCCCAGGGTGCCGCCGATCTGGCGGAAGAACGTGGAGGCGCTGGTAGCGACTCCCATGTTCGCCACGTCGACCGAGTTCTGCGAGGCCAGGGTGAGGGTCTGCATCATCTGCCCGAGCCCGAGGCCCAGCATCAGCATCCCGCCCATCATGAAGATCACCGGCTTGTCGATCGTCACGAAGGTGAAGTAGAAGAACGCGGCCGACATCAGGAAGGTGCCGACGATCGGGAAGGCGCGGTAGCGGCCCGTGCGCGAGATAATCTGACCCGAGACGATCGAGGCGATCATCAGGCCGAGGATCATCGGCAGCATCAGGAAGCCGGACTCGGTCGGCGTGGCGCCGTTCACCAGCTGCAGGTACAGCGGGATCGCCATCATGCCGCCGAACATGCCGAAGCCGACGAGGACGCCCAGCACGGTCGCCATCGAGAAGGTCGGCGAGCGGAAGAGCTTGAGGGGGATGAGCGCGTCGTCGCCCATCATCCGCTCGGCCGCGATGAAGCCGATGACGCCCAGCGCGCCGACGATGTAGCAGACCCACGCGATCGGCGAGCCCCAGCCCCACTCGCGGCCCTGCTCGGCGATCAGCAGCAGCGGTCCCGCGGCGATGACGACGAGGGAGGCGCCCCACCAGTCGATCCGCACCGAGCGCTTGCCGGCGGGCTTGGGCAGGTGGAGGAACCGCACGACGATGAAGAGCGCGACGGCGCCGATCGGGAGGTTGATCAGGAAGACCCAGCGCCAGCCGGTGATGAAGAGGATCTCGGGGGTGCCGGCGAGCAGGCCGCCGATGAGCGGTCCGACGACGCTGGAGATCCCGAAGACGGCCAGGAAGTAGCCCTGGTACTTGGCGCGCTCGCGCGGGGGCAGGATGTCGCCCATCACCGTGAGCGCGAGCGACATGAGCCCGCCGGCGCCGAGGCCCTGCACGGCGCGGAAGCCCGCGAGGCCGAGCATCGAGGTCGAGAAGCCGGCGAGCGTCGAGCCGATCAGGAACAGCACGATCGCGATCAGGTAGAGCGGGCGGCGTCCGAAGATGTCGGAGAGCTTGCCGTAGATCGGCGTCGCGATCGTCGAGACGATCAGGTAGGCGGTGGTCACCCACGCCTGCTGCGAGAGGCCGTCGAGGTCGTCCGCGATGGTGCGCATCGAGGTGCCGACGATGGTCTGGTCGAGCGAGGAGAGGAACATCCCCGCCATCAGGCCGAAGATGACGAACAGGATCTGCCGGTGCGACATCACGGCGCCGGACGGCGTCGAGGTCGGAGCGGATGAAGCGGAGGCGGAGTCGGCCACGGTGGTCCCCTTGTCTGGCGGACGCGTCCAGGCACGGCGATCCGCCGCAAACGTTGCGTGCTGCGCAAAGTTACACCTCGTGCGGAGAGCGCGACAGAGCGTCCGGCGAGCCTGAACGGGATCTCAGGGCCGCCGTGCCGGGGCCGTGCGTCAGGCCGGAGCGGGGACCGCCTCGTCCGCCCAGCCGGCCTCACGGAGCGCTGCGCGGGCCTCGGCTCGGGCCGAGTACGGCGTGCGCACGCCGAGGATGTCGCGGTAGTTCTGGTGCCCGGGGCCGGCCCAGAGGATGGCGTCGCCCTCGTGCGCCAGGGACACGGCGACGCGGATGGCGCGCTTGGGGTCGTCGACCTCGTGGATCTCGGCGTCCGGACGTGCGACGCGGGCGGCCTCGACGAGGGTGCGCCGGATCGAGGCCGGGTCCTCGAAGCGCGGGTGGTGGTCGGTGACGACCAGCACGTCGCTGCCCAGGACGGCGGCTTCGGCCATCGCCGGGCGCTTGAGCGCGTCCCGGTCGCCGTCGGCGCCGAACACCATGACCACGCGGCCGGGAGTGACCTCGCGGACGGCCTCCAGGGTGCGGGCGAAGGCGTCGGCGCTGTGTCCGAAGTCGACGTACACCGTGGGGCCGCGGTCGCCGGAGACGCGCTCGGTGCGGCCGGGGAGGGAGGCGTCCACTCCGCCGTCGCGGTGCAGCGCGGCGCGGATCTCGCCGATCGGCCGACCGGACTCGATCAGCATCACGATCGCCAGTCCGGCGTTGGCGGCCATGTGGGTGCCGATGATCGGGACGGAGGTCGTGATGGCACGGCCCTCGCGGTTGCCGATCCGGAAGCGGGTGCGGCCGAACTCCTGCTCGAGCACCGTCACGGTCCAGTCGGCGTCGACGCCCGGGAGGGAGGTGATCGTGGTGACCGGCACGCCGGCGACCTCGACGAGGCGCGCGCCCGCGGGGGAGTCGAGCGAGACGACGGCCCGGCGCGAGCGATCGGGCTGGAACAGCTGGGCCTTCTCGCCGAAGTAGGTGTCCATGTCGCCGTAGTCGTCGAGGTGGTCGTGGCTGAGGTTCGTGAAGCCGGCGACGTCGAAGACCACGCCGTCGACGCGGTGGCGGGTGAGCGCCTGGGCGCTGACCTCGATCGCGGCCGCGCCGACGCCCTCCTCCTCCATGCGGGCGACGAGCGCGTGCAGCTCCGTCGCCTCCGGGGTGGTCAGGCCGCTGGTCACCGAGGTGTCGCCGATGTGGCGCTCCGCGGTCGAGCTGAGGCCGGGCACGACGCCGAGCTGGCGGAGGATCCCCTCGAGCATGTGGACGGTCGACGTCTTGCCGTTGGTGCCGGTCACGCCGAGCAGCACGGGGGAGCGCTCGGCCGTCCCGTAGACGGCGGCGGCGACGGCGCCCAGGCGGGAGCGGGGGTCGTCGACCACGAGGACGGGCAGACCGGTCGCGCGCGCGGCGTCGGCGCCCGCGGTGTCGGTCAGCACGGCGGAGGCGCCGCGGGCCACGGCCTGCTCGACGAACTCGGCCCCGTGGCGGTTGACCCCGGGCAGGGCGACGAAGAGGTCGCCGGGCTCGACGTCGGAGGCGATCAGCGTCACTCCGCTGATCTCGGCCGTCAGGCCGCCCTCGTCGCCGATCTCGAGCGTCCGAGCGAGGGCGGCGAGAGGGACGGAGGGTGCGGTGAGGGGTCGGAGCATGGGGTCCTTCCATCGACGGCTCCGTGGGGGGCCGTGCGGCCGAGGGGGCGGTCGCACACGGAGTCGTGGCTGTCACTCAAGCTAGGGGGTCTGCTTATGTGAATCCTTAGAGGATATGCGCGACCCGCGTGGAGGGGCACGGGTGGACAGAACCGATCGCCGGTGCTTCAGCAGATGCGCAGGAACGGGTCTGTCTAGGCTCGGAGGATGACGTCGAACGAGAACGAGCCGACCGATGGGCGCCCCGTCCGCCGCCGAGCCCTGGTCATCGGGGGTGTGGCCGCCGCGGCGGGCCTGACCGCGCTGGGGGTCGGAGCCGCCATCGGGAACGGAGCGCCGGCGCCCTCGCCGACCCCCTCGACGGCGCCGCCCGCTCCGTCGCCCTCCGCCGCCGCGACCACTTCGGCGCCCACAGCGGAGCCGACCGCCACTCCGACTCCCACACCCACTCCCACCGCCTCCGGGATCGACCTCACCGCGCAGTCCGTCGACGACCCGGCGAGCACCTGGGTCGTCGTCAACAAGCTGCGGACGCTCGCGCCGGTCGACTACGTCCCCGCCGACCTGACCTTCCCCGACGTGCCCTACGTCAACCGGCAGCCGATGCGCCAGGCGACCGCGGACGCCCTCGTCCCGCTCTTCGCCGCCGCCCGCTCCGAGGCCGGCCTCTCGCTGGCGGTGCAGAGCGCCTACCGCTCCTACGACACCCAGGTCAGCGTCTACGCGGGCTGGGTGTCCTCGCGCGGGCAGGCGGGAGCGGATGCGACGAGTGCGCGCCCGGGGCACAGTGAGCACCAGACCGGCTGGGCGGTCGACGTGGTGGGAGCGTCGGGCGCGTGCGCGCTCGAGATCTGCTGGGGCGACACTCCGGAGGGGCAGTGGGTCGGCGCCAACGCCCATCGCTTCGGCTTCCTCGTGCGCTACAAGCCCGACGCCACTCCGATCACGGGGTACGAGTCGGAGCCGTACCACCTGCGGTACGTCGGGACCCAGCTCTCCGGGTACCTGCACGACTCCGGCATCGAGACGCTCGAGCGCGCCTTCGGCCTTCCGGATGCGCCCGATTACGCACCGGGGACCACTTCCTAGGCGGTCTAGCGATCACAGACGGACACGATCGGGCGTGACACGCGCCGCTCGTTACCGTACTGTTATTCGGAGCGCTTTCGGAGGCTCGTCTGACGGATCTCCCACCCCCGCCTGGTGACATAGCCGCTTCCCCTGCTCCCGAGCCCGGTCCCCCGCCGAGCCGCCTGGCCTCGCAGCTCGACTACCTCTCCACCTACTGGGCCGAGTTGTAGTCGTTCCAGTAGGTGGAGAG
>NZ_PSVK01000006.1:0-138802 GCF_002931115.1 Rathayibacter sp. AY1E6
GTGGGGGGAGGGGTACCCCCGGGGTCGATCGGCGGTCCTGCGGATGGGCTAGGCCGTCGCTGCCTCAGCTGGCACCGGTGAGCTAGTCGAAACCTCTGACCGGCCGAGATAATCGTGATGTGCTTATCTGGTCGTCGCTGGACGGAAAACCCGCCGTACAAGTTGCAGTTGAAGGTGCCGGTACTCATCGGCTGATCGACTTAGTGCAGCGCGCGCATCGCGAACTCGTTGACCGCCCTCTGTGGTCCGACACCGTCGACATGATTGAGTGGCACTTCGAACTCGACATACACGACGTAACCGCGGAAGACGGCTGGCTGCCGCATATGATCGCGATCGACGACGCGTTCATGCTGTCCGATCTCGAGGCGCTCTCCGCGACGCTAAGCGAAAACGAGGCGTCCAGGCTGGAGATAAAGCTTGGGGGCAACCGCGGCGGAGACGGCTTCTACGGCGTCATCCTGGAGGGCGGCGCCGCCCTTCTCGAAGTGCTCGGTTACGTCGGACTGGTGGAGACGCTTCGACTCCCACAGCTGTTCCGTCGACTCGTCCGCCACAGTCACGGCGTGCCGGTTGATGAGCTCGCGATCTTCCAACGAACGGGTGAGCTACCGGACGAGGCGCGCGACTGGCTTCGACAGGACTACTCCCAGCACCTCGACAACATCGCTGGCGTCACGGGGCTGTCGCGTTTCGAAGCTCGCATGGCGCTTGAGCAAGCCGGGTTCCATCGGGTGGAACCGTCAGGTCAGTACTGGGTACACGACTAGTTCGCTCGCCAGTTCAGGTCCGCTTCGGTTTAAGCCGAGCACGGCAGCGAGCTCCCGCGCCTCGATCGAAGCGCGGAGAGCGTCGCCGGTGAGGGGCACCCCGTCGGGGCCGTACATCGTTACTTCTTGCGCGGGCAGTAGCGGAAGCCGGGCCGGTCGGGTCGCGCCCGGTAGAACTTGCCGCACCCGTCTGAGCAGGGCAGGTAGCTGCGCCCCGCGACGTACTCGGGTCGGGTGTCAGCGGTTGGCTTCTCTACCGCGGCAGGCGAGACGGCATTCGGCTCGACCGGCGCCGAGGCGGCAGCGGGGAGCGACGACGTCGCGGTCTCCGCGAGTAGTTCCTCCGTGAGCCGCTCAGACAGGTGAGCGCGCCGCGCCTCATTGCCCAGGGCAAGCCACTCGGTCTCGCCGTAGGGCGAGCGGAGCCGGCCGGGGGTGCGGAGCACGGCGTCTCCGTCTGTGAAGCGCCGGAGGCCCTGGAGGCGGCGCTCCAGTCGGTAGCTGATCGACTGCGAGGGCATTCGCTAGCTCCTTCGTACGGTCGCCGTGATGGCGTCCGCGGCATCGTGAGCGCTGAGCTCGGCAAGCTGGTGCGCGTGCGCGGCGCGGTACTCGCCGAGGATCTGCTCGGGGGTGAGGCCGCGACGGGCGGCGACGTGCTCGTAGTGCCGACGTTGCGCGGGCGAGGCGTCAGCGAGGGTGGCGGGCGGGGTGTATTCGCGGGTGACGCCTGCGACGAGGGCTTCCAGTGGGTGGCTCACGAGCGAACGACCGACGCTGAGGTCCTCTGGAGCGAACGGCGCAGAGCCTCTCCGTGAAGCTCGTGAGGTACGTCTTCGCCCTCACCTACGGCGGTGATTGGCGCCACGTCGAGACCAGAGAGGCGGCTCTTGAACATCGCTAGCGCTCGCGTGTAGTCGCTTTCGCTCTCGCTTGTAGCGGTCGCGTGCCAGGATCGCCCCGGGCTGCCTGACATCTGCCAGTAGAGGTCGACCATGTCGACCGTTGCTTCCAACTCGCTCAGAGCGGCGATCGCCCGCGCACGGGTCGCGAGCGCGCGTCGCGCGGCCTCCTTGCGAAGAGACTGTGATCCACGACCACCGTCCACCGCTGCCTTGAACGCGGCGAGCGCTCTGTCTGCCGTGCGGGTAGCGCGATCGTGGTCGCGCTGAGCGGCGAGCTTCTGCCGGTTGGCCTCGTCGAGGTCGTACGGGTGCACGTCCGTCCCGCGGAGCGCATTCGCTGAGCGGATGGTGTCTCCGACCTTTACCCGAGCGGTCTCCACCTCCGGCAGCGTCTCGAGGTAGGCATCGTGGAGCCCGCGAGCGCCGGGGATCAGGTCGACGACCCAGTCGGCGTAGCGCTCAGCGGCAAGGGCGGGGGTGAGGATCATCGGGCAGTGCCTTTCATCGCCGCGAGGGCGAGGTCAGTCGACGGCGACGAGGTCGTCGACGTCGAAGAAGGGGATCCACTTGTCCGACGGATTGCCGTCGGCTTGGACGCTGGGGAGGTAGACGGTTCCGGAAATCTCGACGCGGCCGTCCTGGGCGACCGTCACGCGGCGAGGGCCGCTCGTGCGCGGCGGGCGAGGGCCGCGGCGGACGCGGGGTCGGCGGCTGCCGCGTCGAGGTAGCCGAGGGCAGCGCCGAGCCGCTCGCGCTGTGCGGCGCGTTGGCGCTTCACCCGGCAGCGGTCCGAGCACGTGACCCGGCGACCTGTGAGTGCGGCGGAGCATTCTGGGCAACGCATCGCGTGGCCTCCGTTACGTAACGCTTGTGGGCAAAAAAAGGGGGAGGGAAGCCCGTACGGCGCGGACTTCCCTCTGCTTGAGGAGGGGGCCACGGGAACGAAGAGAAACCGTTTACACGGCCCCCGCCGACGAGTGAGCCGCCAGCCGGGCAGCGTCACGGAAAGCGATGCAGCGCCGACAGAGGCGAGACAGGCCGACCGCCTCGCGGGCATCCCGGCCGAAAGACGAGAGCGGCCGGCGGACGCCACACTTCGCGCACGTCTTCCCGCTGCTCGCCGTCAGCCGCTCGAGGAGCCGGAGCGCCCCGTCCGCGAGGACGCCGCCGTCGTCGTCGTGAGCGCTCGCCGCGGCTCGGATGAGTCTCTCGGCGCTCATGCGGCGGCGCGGGTGGCGGGGCCTTCGCCGGTCCAACGACCGATCGCGCCGTCGAGGGTGCCGACGCATCGCCGGAGCTCGCCGAGGGAGGAGCGGAGGGTCACCTCCGCGTCGACGACGGCAGCCCGGACGGCGAGACGTCGAGCGTCGACGGCTATCTCGCCGGTCGGGTCGCCTTGCCCGCCGGAGGCGCGGATACCGGAGTCGTCGCGGGGCTGCAGGGCTGGGGCGGGCTGCCACTGCGCGTCCTCGATCGTCGCGAGGAGTCGCGCGAGGACGAGGGCCTCCTCGGTGAAGGCGCGGAGGAAGGCGGGGAGGGGGAGTGGCGCTGGCATGGGCTGGCGGTCCTTCTTTCGGCCGACGGCGGATCCGTCTGGTTCAGATGAGGAGGGGGCCAGGAGGGGCATCGCGGCTCAGACTGGCGGCGCAGGCTCAGTCAGTGGCGCACCCGGTAGACGTAGCCAGAGGCGGTCCGCTTCCGGGGGCCGAGCAATTCGTCGGCAGCGGCGTAGAACTGCCGAGGCCCGGGCACGCACGCCACCGGCTCTCCAGGGAGCTCATGTAGGACCTCCTCGCTCAGCACAAGTTCGCCGAGGACCTGCGCTGCCATTTCGTAGAGCTCTGCCGCGCCGATGACGTCGGGAAGTGGATCCTCGGTAGTTTCCAACGATCCTCGGACCCACCAAGACGCGGACGTGCGCTCGAGGTGCGCTCTCCGCGCTCGGAAGCTCGTCATACGCTCTGCTGCGCTGCGCGAGGCGCGCGGTTCGCGGGGCTTCGCGGGTGGCGCCCAGTTCGGCAACACGTCGTGTCTGCGAAGCGCGCGAGCCGCCTCGGCCGAGTACAGGCGACGTGATGCCTCGGAGCCCGCCTCGGCCAGGAGACGGAGGTCCTGGTACGGACGAGAGGCGGAGGGGATATCGGGGAGCGCGAGGAGAAGCCGGTCCACCTCGTCTGCGAGTACCGCGGTCGGGATGGGCTCGGGGTTGCTCTGGCTGCCGCGGGGCCGTCGGACAACGGCGGCGCTCGTCCGGAACAGGTCGTAGGTCTCCGCGAGCTTCGCGCGGACGAGGACCTCAGCGAAGACGACGGGGCTTGGTAGCTCGAGGCTGAGGCCCGCGCCGTCGGAGTCGAGGCGGCAGCGGCGCGGGTGGCGGGGATCGCGGGCGGGGAGGCGAGACCCCTCGCGGATACTGGCGAGGGCGGCGTGCGGATCGGGCATGGGGAGGTGAACCTTTCGGGGGAAGGAATGTAGGAAGGCGTTACGGTGGTGCTTCTGGGGCTTGCCGTCTTCTGTGCTTGAGACGACGACGACTAGATGAGCAATGAGCAAGAAGGACAGAACCACCTCCGTAACGGCTCGCTTCATCTATCCCCGCTCCGGCGGCTTCCGCCCCGGCGTCGGCGGCGGCGTTTACACGCTGTACGCCCCCGCCAGCGCGTCCACGGCGACGCGCTGACTCTCGGCTGTCGGATGCCCGTACACGTCCGCCGTGATTGCGATCGACGAGTGACCCAGCACGCGCGAGACCTCCGTCAGTGGGACGCCCGCGATGAGCATCAGGGTCGCCGCGGAGTGCCGGAGCGCGTGTAGCCCTACGGAGCCGTCGAACCCGGACTTCGCGGCTGCCGTCCGGAACGCTCGAGAGACGTTCCCCGGCTCCGCCGGCCCGCCTAGCTCTGCGGCGAACACCAGGCCGTGATCCTTCCAGGCGTCACCGAAGGCGGCGCGATCACCAGCCTGACGCACTCGCTGGGCCCGGAGGGCGGCACGGGCGGGCGCGGAGAGCGGTATACGACGGCGGGAGCGCGCCGTCTTCGGCTCGGTCCGGATCAGTTGTCCGCCCGCTCGCGAGAGCGTCCCGCGGACGAAGAGGACGTCCTCGAGGGCGTCGACGTCCTCCCAGCGAAGCGCCAGCGCTTCGCCGCGGCGCATCCCCGTGTAGGCGATCAGACGGAACAGGTCCCCGTAGCGGCCGGAGTCGCCCGCGTCGAGTAGCGCCGTCGCCTCCGGCGTGGTCAGCGCGCGTGCCTCGTAGCGCCTAGCCGCGGGGCGCTTCACGAGCGCGGCGACGTTCGCGGCGAGTAGCCCGTCGCGAACGGCGGTGTCGAGGACCGAGCGCAGAATCGAGTACGTCTGGCGCATCGAGGAAGCCGATCGGCCGTGGTCGTCCATGTGGACGAGCCAGCGCTCGACGTCCCGAGCGGTGAGGCGCGCGAGGGGGATCCCGGAGAGCGGGCCTCGCACGATCCAAGTACGGGCGACTGCAGCGTAGGTCTCGCGGGTCGAGAGCTTCCGATCCGAGGCGCGGAGCGTCGAGTCAATCCATTCTTCCGTGTACGCGCCGAGGAGCGACGGTGCGTCTCGCATTGGTTGCCCCGCGGCGAGGCGTGCTTGCTTCGCCGTTCGCGCCTCGAGCGCGGCGGCGCGGGTCCTTCCGTAGGAGCTCGCCCGCCGCGGCTTGCCCGACTGGGGGTCGGTGTAGCTGAACGACGCTTCCCAGCGCCCGTCGGTGCGCCGGTAGACGGTCTCCTCGCCGTTCGCCCGCCTAGCCACTGTGGGCCAGCCCGGCGACGTAGAGGCGGAGGTCGGAGGAGCGGACACGCCGGGCTGCCCCGATCTTCACGGAGGGGATGGCGCCACTGGCGAGGAGCTCGTAGAGCGTGGATCGGCCGAGCCCGAGGACTCGCGCCGCGTCGGCGGGGCTGAGAAGGAGAGGATCCATGTTGGGGCCTCTTTCTGTCTGTGGACGGCAGCGGACGCCGTCGAACTGAGGGGGACAGATGAGGAGGGGGCCACGCGGGGCGGCTCTGCTCAGGGACTCCTGAACACGTCCGATTGACGGCAACGCTGACGGCAACGACGCTCCGGTGAGACGGCGGCGATCGGTCGTCGGTTTGCGGAATGCCGCGGAACGGCGGACGATTGTGGACACGGGCGGACCCTTCCAATCAATCAGTGGGTTCTCGGTTCAAGTCCGAGGGGGTGCACCACCAGCCCCGCACCTCCTCGTGAGGTGCGGGGCTTCGTCGTTCCCGGTCCGTGTCCGTTCCCGACCTCCTCCGAGCGCCCGCAGGGGGAGCGCCGGCCCGTGCTCACTCGCTGGAGGGTGCGGCGGTCGACGGGTCGAAAGGCGGCAGGACTCCGCGGAAGCCGACGCTCGTGGAGCCGATCCCGATGTCGAGCGCGTCCGAGGCCCGGGCCTGATCGGCGGCGGCGGCGGTCAGGCTCAGGGTGATGCCCGTCCGCGTGAAGGCCCGGGCGACGGTGCTCCAGGCGAGGTCGACGTCTCCGTCCGCCGACGCTAACAGGCGCCTGAGCATCCGCACGGTGTCCGGCGCAGAATGCGGACCGACCCCCGTTCGCGTGGCAGGATCTCCGTTCGCTTCCGTTTCCCCTCCAGAAAGGACCGATGTGCCCGAAGACGTCCTCCCCGTGATCGGCTCGATCGCGCTCGCCGTGGTGATCGCGGTCGTGATCGCCGTGGTCGCGACCGCCGTCGTCGCCCTCGTGCTGCGCTCGGTCGGCAAGCGCAAGACCTGGGCGCGCCTGCTGATCCGGCGTCTGCGCATCCCGTTCCGCGTGCTTCTGATGACCATCGCGGTCTGGGCCGCGCTCGCCGCCACCGTGTCGGGCGACCCCTGGCCGGGTCTCGTGCAGCGGGTGTTCCAGATCGCCACGATCGGCGCGGCGGCGTGGGTGATCGGATCCCTGTTCGTGTTCCTCGAGGACCTGGGCGCCGAGCGCTACCGGACCGACACGGCCGACAACCGCCGGGCACGCCGCCTCCGCACGCAGATGACGATCATCCGGAGGGTCGCCGTGGCGGCCGTCGTGGTCATCGCGATCGGCGCCTCGCTGCTGACCTTCCCCGAGGCCCGCACGGCCGGTGCGAGCCTCCTGGCCTCGGCCGGCGTGCTCTCGATCGTGGCGGGCCTGGCCGCGCAGTCGAGCCTCACGAACATCTTCGCCGGGATGCAGCTCGCCTTCAGTGACGCCATCCGCCTGGACGACGTGGTGATCGTCGAGACCGAGTGGGGGCGGATCGAGGAGATCACGCTGACCTACGTCGTCGTCCACCTCTGGGACGACCGCCGCCTGGTGCTGCCCACGAACTACTTCACGACCCAGCCGTTCCAGAACTGGACCCGCACCGGGTCCGAGCTGCTCGGCGCCGTCGAGCTCGACCTGGACTGGCGGGTGAGCCCCGAGCAGATGCGCGACGAGCTGCACCGCATGCTCGAGGAGACGGACCTCTGGGACCGGCGCACCAGTGTCCTGCAGGTGACCGACGCGACGGGCGGCTTCGTCCGGATCCGGGTGCTCGTCACCGCGAAGGACGCGCCGACGCTCTTCGACCTGCGCTGCTACGTGCGCGAGCGGCTCGTCTCGTGGCTGCACGAGAACGACCCCGTCGCCCTGCCGCGTCAGCGCGTCGAGATGGAGCGGGAGCCCGCTCCCGCCGTGACCCCGCGCCGGCACGGGTCCTCCGCCCCGGACAACCTGTTCTCGGGCGACGAGCGCTCGAACGAGCGGGGGGCGATGTTCACAGGTCTCATCGACCTGCGGGACACCCCGAAGCGGGACACCCCGAAGCGGGAGCTGCCGCCGCGGGACTGACTCCTGCGGGACGCCGCTCCCACGGCCGCGCCCGGGGTGCGCGCGGCGAGCGGCGTCCCGCAGGGCGGTCAGCGGTTCACAGAGCTCATGTCGGCGTAGCGGTCGCCGACGGGGGCCTCGAGCGCGCCGAGGACGTCGAGCTGCTCCGCGGTCAGCACGAGGGCGTCCGCGGCCGCGTTCTCCTCGATGCGCGAGACGCGCTTGGTGCCCGGGATCGGAGCGATGTCCTCGCCCTGGGCGAGCAGCCAGGCGAGCGCCACCTGCGCGGCGGTCGCGTCCGCCTCTGCCGCCACCCGGTCGACGGCCTCCACGATGCGGAGGTTCGCCTCCAGCGCTCCGTCGGCGAAGCGGGGGTTGTCGCGGCGGAAGTCGTCGCTGCCCAGCTCGGCGACCGAGCGGATGCTGCCCGTGAGGAAGCCGCGGCCCAGCGGCGAGTACGGGACGAAGCCGATGCCGAGCTCGCGGAGGACCGGCAGCACCTCCGCCTCGGGGTCGCGGGTCCAGAGCGAGTACTCGGACTGCACAGCGGTGACCGGGTGCACGGCGTGAGCGCGCCGGATCGTCGCTGGCGCCGCCTCCGAGAGGCCGTAGCCGCGGAGCTTGCCCTCCTGGATCAGCTCCGCGAAGGCCCCGGCGGTCTCCTCGACCGGGACGCCCGGGTCCATGCGGTGCTGGTAGTAGAGGTCGATGCGGTCGGTGCCGAGGCGCGCGAGCGAGCCCTCGACGGCGAGCCGCAGGTTCTCCGGGGAGCCGTCGAGTCCGCGGCCCCCGTCGCCGCGGTGGCGGATCATGCCGAACTTGCTCGCCAGCACCACCTCGTCGCGGCGGCCTGCCAGCGCGCGGCCGAGCAGCTCCTCGTTGGTGTACGGGCCGTAGATCTCGGCGGTGTCGAGGAACGTGACGCCGAGCTCGAGGGCGCGGTGCACGGTGCGGATCGACTCCGCGTCGTCGGTGCCGGCGCCGGTGTAGAACGCCGACATGCCCATCGCGCCGAGACCGAGGCGCGAGACCTCGAGAGCGGCGACGTCGGATCCGAGGGTGATCGTCTTCATCAGTGGGTGGTCCTCTCCTGGTACGCCGCGATCTTGATGTCGATCGCGGCGAGGCTGGCGTGTGTCCGGGCGAGCTGCGCCTCGACCTCCTCGCGGTGCGTCCGGAGCAGCGCGAGGCGCTCCGGCTCCGTGGCGGGCCCGATCCGGAGGAGCCGGGCGTACTCGCGGATCCTCGCGATCGGCATCCCGGTCGCGCGGAGCTTGGTGAGGAAGTCGACCCAGCCGAGGTCGGCCGGCCGGTAGCGGCGGTGCTGCGACGAGGCGCGCTCGACCGGGTCGAGCATGAGCCCGGCGCGCTCGTAGTAGCGCAGGGTGTGCACGGTGAGACCGGTGACGGCGGCGACCTGCGAGATCGACAGCACCTCCGGCTCGGCCGGGGCGGCGGTGGCGGTGGACATGGCGTCAACCTACGACTTCGAGTGCGCTCGAGGTCAAGCGGGAGCGGGCGACTCAGCCGACCTCGCGGCTGAAGCCCAGGAGGGCCTCGGCGATGCGGGCGTTCGCCTCCTCGTGGCTGATGGTCGCCTCGCCGTCGCCCGCCTGCGGCCCGTACCAGCCGAAGTCGGCGTGGTTGGCGCCGTCGATCTCGACGAGGTCGGCGGAGGAGGGCAGCCGGACGCTCGCGTCGGCGACCTTCTCCGGCGTGCTGAGCCCGTCCTCCGATCCGCTGACACTGAGGACGGGGAGCCCGGAGCCCGAGAGGTCGTTCGCGCAGTAGCTGCCGAGCAGCACAAGGCCCGCCACCGCCGGGTCCTCGGCCCACTGGCAGGCCTTCACGCCGCCGAGGGAGTGGCCGCCGACGAGCCAGCGGTCGACGCCCTCGGCCTGGCTGGTGAAGGTCTCGAGCGAGCGGAGATCGAAGAAGGCCAGGTGCAGGATCGGCCGCGTGATCACGACGGTCGCCCCGGCCTCGACCAGCGGAGCCAGGGTCGCCTCGTAGGAGGAGGCGTCGACCTTCGCTCCGGGGATGAAGACCAGGCCCGTGCCGGCCAGCTCACCGGTCGAGGTCGGCGTCATCACGAGCGCGTCGTCCGTGCGCTCGACCGCGATCGCCGGATCGGCGCGCACGCGGGCGAGGGCGTCCTCGTCGGGGCCGCTGACGATCGAGCTCCAGGTGAGGAAGCCGAGGACCGCGACTCCGAGGACTCCGCCGATGCTCGCGAGAACGACGCGGCGGCGCCTCATCGGGCTGCCGCGATCGCGTCGGCCGCCTGCACCAGGGCGAGGTGGGAGAGGGCCTGGGGAGTGTTCCCCGCGTGCCGGCGGCCCTCGACGTCGTACTCCTCCGAGAGGAGGCCCACGTCGTTGCAGAGCCCGACGAGCCGGTCCATCAGGGTCCGCGCGTCGTCGATCCGGCCGGAGTCGGCGTACTGCCGGACGAGCCAGAAGGAGCAGGCGAGGAACGGGTGCTCGCCGCCGGCGAGGCCGTCGACCGAGGACTCGGTCCGGTAGCGGTGCAGCAGGCCGTCCTGCAGGAGCACGCGCTCCAGCTCGGCGACGGTGCCCAGCATCCGCGGGTCGTCGGCGGGGACGAAGCCGACCATCGGCAGCACGAGGAGCGACGCGTCGACCTCGGGCGAGCCGTAGGACTGCACGAAGTGGCCGCGCTCGGCGTCGAAGCCCTGGGCCTCGATCTCGGCGCGCACCTCGTCGCGGAGGCGCTCCCAGGTCTCGACCGGACCGGGCAGGCCGTTCTCGCGCACGGCGCGGACGCCCCGATCGAGCGCGGCCCAGATCATGACCCGCGAGTGCGTGAAGTGCCGCGGCTCGCCCCGGATCTCCCAGATGCCGTTGTCCGGCCGCTGCCAGTTGGTCTCGACGAAGCCCAGGAGCGCGCGCTGGAGCGGCCAGGAGAACTCCGTCTCGTCCACTCCGGCCACGCGGGCCTCGTGCAGAGCGACCATCACCTCGCCGATCACGTCCGCCTGGTACTGGTCGACGGCGGCGTTCCCGATCCGCACGGGGGAGGCGCCGTCGTAGCCGGGCAGGCTCGGCATCTCCCGCTCGGGCAGGTCGCGCTCGCCGGCGAGGCCGTACATGATCTGCACGTCCTCCGGCGCGCCCGCGACCGCGCGGAGCAGCCAGGCCCGCCACTTCTGCGCCTCCTGCTCGAACCCGTGCGCGAGCAGGGCCTGCAGGGTGAGCGAGGCGTCGCGGAGCCAGACGTAGCGGTAGTCCCAGTTGCGGGCGCCGCCGAACTGCTCCGGGAGCGAGGTGGTCGCCGCCGCGACGATGCCGCCGGTCTCGTCGTCGGTCAGGGCGCGGAGGGTCAGCAGCGAGCGGACGACGGCGTCGCGGTGCGGCCCGTCGTAGTCGATCGCCGACGCCCACTCGGACCACCAGGAGAGCGTGCGCTCCAGCGCGCGGTCGACGTCGAGGCGCTTCGGCGCCCGCTGGTGCGAGGGGAACCACGCCATCGAGAGGTCGACGACCGCGTCCGCGTCGACGTCGAACTCCGCCGCGTGGGCGTGGTCGACGGCCTTCAACCGCACTCCGCGCACCACGACCGCGTCCGGCCCGGCGACGGCGACGAGCAGCGGATCCTCGTCCGTCCCCTCCTGCCGCACCCACGGCATGGTGCGGGCGTAGTCGAAGCGGATGCGCAGCTCCTGCCGCATCCGGACGGTCCCCGACACTCCGCGCACCCGGCGCACCAGCTCGGCGCGCTCGTCGCGCAGCGGCATCACGTCGACCACCTCGACGACGCCGGTGGGCGTCGTCCACCGGGTGACCAGCGCGAGCGTGTCGCCGAGGTAGTGGCGCTCGCTCGTCGCCTCCCCGTCCACCGGCCGGAGCGACCAGCGCCCCTGGTCGTCGCCGCCGAGGAGGGCGCCGAAGACGGAGGCGGAGTCGAAGCGCGGCAGGCACAGCCAGTCGATCCCCCCGTCGCGGGAGACGAGAGCGGCCGTGCGGCAGTCGGAGAGGACGGCGTAGTCCTCGATCGGGGAGACCATGCGGCGATCCTCTCAGGTGCGGCTGTGGCCTCCCAGTCAAGGCGGAGCGGGGCTCTTCAGCGCCGCCGTAGGGTGAGCCGCATGGCACAGACCGTCTCGACCCTGCTCATCCTCGGAGCGACGGGGGACCTGTCCTCGCGGCTCCTCCTCCCCGCCGTCGGCCAGCTGCTGACCCGCGAGACCGACCGGCGGGTCCATCTCGTCGGCGCGGGACGCGAGGACTGGACCCAGGAGCACTGGCACGAGGTGCTGACCGCCTCCTTCGCCACCGTCGAGGCGCAGGGCGAGGGCGTGGACGCGCTCACCTCCGGCACGCGCTACCAGCAGGTCGACGTCACCGATCCGGAGGCGCTCGCCGCACTGCTCGCGAGCTGCGCCGGTCCGGTGGCGGTCTACTTCGCCCTCCCGCCGGCGATCGCGGCGAAGGCCTGCGAGGCGCTCGCCGCCCACGACCTGCCGGAGGGCACCGTGCTGGCGCTGGAGAAGCCGTTCGGGACCGACGAGGCGAGCGCGCACGCCCTCAACCAGCGCCTCGCCGCGCTGGTCCCCGAGGACCGCATCCACCGCGTCGACCACTTCCTCGGCCGCGCGACCGTGATGAACGTGCTCGGCCTGCGCTTCGCCAACCGGATCCTCGAGCCGCTGTGGTCGGCCGAGCACATCGAGAGCGTCGAGATCGTCTACGACGAGCAGCTGGCCCTCGAGGGGCGGGCGAGCTACTACGACGGCGCGGGCGCGCTGACCGACATGATCCAGAGCCACCTGCTGCAGGTCCTCGCGGTGATCGCGATGGAGCCGCCGTCCTCGCTCGACGCGGCCGACCTCCGGGACGCGAAGTCGATCGTCCTGCGCGCCACCCGCCTGCACGGCGACGACCCCGCCGCGAGCTCGCGCCGCGCCCGCTACACGGCGGGGACGATCGACGGACGCGAGCTGCCCGCCTACGCGGACGAGAAGGGCGTGGACCCCGCTCGCCGGACCGAGACGCTGGCCGAGCTGGTCGTCGAGATCGACACCTGGCGCTGGGCAGGCGTGCCGTTCACCCTCCGCTCCGGCAAGGCGCTCGGGGAGCGGCGGCGCGAAGTGGTCATCCGCTTCAAGCCGGTGCCGCACCTGCCCCGCGGCTTCGTCGGCACCGAGGCGCCGTCCGTGCTGCGGCTGTTCCTCGCGCCCGACCAGATGTCGCTCGAGCTGAACATCAACGGCCCCGGCGACCCGTACACGCTCGAGCGCGCCTCGCTGGAGGCGACCTTCGGCGCGGGCGAGCTGCTGGCGTACGGCGAGGTCATCTCGGGGATCCTCGACGACGACCCGTCGCTCTCGGTCCGCGGGGACGCCGCCGAGGAGTGCTGGCGCATCGTGCAGCCCGCGATCGACGCGTGGCACGCGGACCGGGTGCCGCTCGACGAGTACCCGGCGGGCAGCGAGGGCCCCGGGAGCTGGCCGACGCTCTGACGGGCGGCCGGGGGAGGGGCGGCCGCGGGGGATCTCGAGACGGCGGCCGCGCCGCCTCCTCGATCAGCGGGAAGGGCGACGTCGCTCGTCGGGTCGGCCGGAGGGCGAGCCCGCCGGCCGACCGCTCGGGTCAGGAGCGGGTCGGGACGGGGGCGTCGGCGGGGGCCGGCTCCGCCCAGACGGCGATCGGCTTCGGCTCCCAGGTGAGGGCGGCCGGCTCCACCGGGGGAGTCGAGGCGCGCATCACGGGGATCGCCTCGGTGACCGGGGACGACGTCCGCTCGGCGCCGGCGCGGAGCTGCTCCTCCTGGATGGCGGCGGAGAGCTCGTGGGCGAGGGAGCGCGCGAGCATCCCGTGGAAGATCGGGTCGCGGTCGTCGTGGCTGCGGCGCGTGACGACCCAGGCGCCCTCGGATCCGACGAAGGCCGCGAGCCGCTCGTGGACGACGGCGAAGAGCTCGTCCTGCGTGAGGACGGGGGCCGCCTCGACGACCTCGGGGGCCGCCTTGCGACGCCTCAGACGAAACCTCATGACGAACCCCGTTTCCCGTGCCGGCAGCGACTGGGAACAGTGTCGCCGCCACCGGGTCGGGAGACCGGCTGACACGCCGCCCCGCGGGGAGGCGGCGCGTCAGGAGGGCCTAGCGGTCGCGCTTCCTGCCGCGCTCCTCCTTGACGATCTCCTTCGAGTCGTAGGACACGGAGCCCAGGGCGACGGTGACCGAGATGGCCCAGCTGACCCACTGGAGGGCCAGGCGCCAGTCGCGCGGGCCCTTGCGCGTGGTCTGCAGGATCGACCAGCCGCCGACGATCGCGCTGATGACGCTGGAGTTGAGGATGAACTTGCGCATGCGTGTGCCTCCCGTGTTCACCCCGACGCTAGCGGGTGCGAAAGCTCTCAGAGGAACGCTTGACAGCACCGAGGGGTTGTCCCGCTACGGTAGACCGCCGCCGGGACCCGAATCCTCGAGCCGGGGCACGCCGAGGAGAACGGGAACGACATGCGCACGGCTGTGATCGGGGCGGTGCTGCTCGTCGTCGGGGCGGTGGCCGTCGTCACGGGGGTCCTCCCGATGGACGCGCTGGGCGAGCTGGTCGAGCGGACGGCGCCGATCCTCGGCTTCGTGGTCGCGGTGACCGTGGTCGCCGAGCTGGCCTCCGAGGCCGGCGTCTTCACCGTGGTCGCCGAGCGCTCCGCCGAGTGGGGCCGCGGGCGGACCGCGGTGCTCTGGCTGCTGGTGGTGGCGATGGCCGTCGTCAGCACGGTGTTCCTCTCGCTCGACACGACCGCCGTGCTCCTGACCCCGGTCGTGGTCCTGCTCGCGGCGCACGTGCGCGTCCCGCCCCTGCCGTTCGCGATGGCCACGGTCTGGCTGGCGAACTGCGCCTCCCTCCTCCTCCCCGTCTCGAACCTCACCAACCTGCTCGCGCAGCGGCGCCTGGGGGTCGAAGGCCCCTTCGCCTTCGCCGCGCTGACCGCGGTGCCCGCGCTCGTCGCGGCCGTCGTGCCCGTGCTGATCCTCGCGATCCGCTACCGGCGCGAGCTGGCCGGGCGCTACACCCCGGGGGAGCGGACGCCGGTGGAGGACCGGGTGCTGCTCGTCGGCGCGGGGATCGTCGTGGCGCTGCTCCTGCCGGCGCTCGTCTCGGGCCTCGAGGTGTGGATCCCGGCGACGGTCGCCGCGGTCGCGCTGATCGTCCTCTTCGCGGTGCGCCGGCCCGCGGCGCTCACGCCCGCCCTCCTGCCGTGGCAGCTCGTCGTCTTCGCGGCGGGCCTCTTCGTGGCGATGGAGGCGGCGCACCAGCTCGGGCTGGGCGCGGCGCTCGCCGTGGTCGCGGGGGAGGGGAGCGGGACGCTCGACCTGCTGCGCCTCGCCGGCTCCGGCGCGGTCGCCTCCAACCTGGTCGACAACCTGCCCGCCTACCTCGCCCTCGAGCCCGTCGCGGCGGATCCGCTCCGCCTGGTCGCCCTGCTGATCGGCGTGAACGCCGGACCGCTGATCACCCCGTGGGCCTCGCTCGCCACCCTGCTCTGGCACCAGAGGCTGACCGCGCTGGGCGTGCACGTCTCGTGGCGCCAGTACGCGCTCCTCGGACTCGTCGCGGTCGTCCCGACGGTGGGCGGAGCGACGCTCGCGCTCGCCCTCGTGCAGGGCTGACCCCCCCCGTCCCCCGTGCGGGGCCGGCTGATAGCCTCGACGGGCACGACGACGGCTCGACCGACGAAAAGGGACCACCATTCCTCCGCACTCCGCCTCCGCCTCCTCCGCCGCTGACAGGACCGACGCCGGGACCTCGGGAGGGACCGAGCGCAACGCGTTCGTGGTCGTCTCGAACCGCCTCCCCGTGGACCGCGTCGTGGCCGAGGACGGCACCGCCTCCTGGAAGACCTCGCCCGGCGGGCTGGTCACCGCGCTCGAGCCCGTGATGCGCGCGAACGAGGGCGCCTGGGTCGGCTGGCCCGGCGTGGCCGACGAGGAGGTCGCCCCGTTCGTCGACAACGGCGTGCAGATCGTCCCCGTCGCCCTCAGCGCGCAGGAGCTCGAGGACTACTACGAGGGCTTCTCGAACGACACGCTCTGGCCGCTCTACCACGACGTGATCGCGCCCCCGACCTACCACCGCGACTGGTGGGACGCCTACGTGCGGGTCAACCAGCGCTTCGCCGAGGCGGCCGCGGCCGTGACGGAGGAGGACGGCGTGGTCTGGGTCCAGGACTACCAGCTCCAGCTCGTGCCCAAGATGCTGCGGGAGCTCCGGCCCGACGTCACGATCGGCTTCTTCAACCACATCCCGTTCCCGCCCTACGGGATCTTCGCGCAGCTCCCGTGGCGCCGGCAGATCGTCGAGGGCCTGCTCGGCGCCGACGTGATCGGCTTCCAGCGCCAGGGAGACGCGGGCAGCTTCCTCCGCGCGGTCCGGCGCCTGCTGGGCTACGACACCCGCAGCACGGTCGTCGAGGTCCCGGTCGAGGAGGAGGCCGTCGGCGGCACCCGCCGCGTCAACCGCTCGCGGCGCGGGGCGAGCGTGCGCCCGGTCGTCGCCCGGCACTTCCCGATCTCGATCGACTCCGCGTCGTTCGAGGCGATGGCGCGCACCCCCGAGATCCAGGCCCGCGCCGCCGAGATCCGCGCCGAGCTGGGCAACCCCGCGACGATCATGCTCGGCGTCGACCGGCTCGACTACACCAAGGGGATCGGCCACCGCCTGAAGGCCTTCGGCGAGCTCCTGGCGGACGGCCGCCTCACCTCCGAGGACGCGGTGCTGGTCCAGGTCGCGAGCCCGAGCCGCGAGCGCGTAGACACCTACCGGCAGCTGCGCGACGACATCGAGCTGCAGGTCGGCCGGATCAACGGCGACTACAGCACGCTCGGGCACCCGGCGATCAGCTACCTCCACCACGGCTACCCGCGCGAGGAGATGGTGGCGCTCTATCTCGCCGCCGACGTCATGCTCGTGACGGCGCTGCGCGACGGGATGAACCTCGTCGCGAAGGAGTACGTCGCGTCCCGCTTCGACAACGACGGCGTGCTCGTGCTGAGCGAGTTCGCCGGAGCGGCCGACGAGCTCAAGCAGGCCGTGCAGGTGAACCCGCACGACATCTCGGGGCTGAAGGACGCGATGGAGGCCTCGGCGCGGATGCCGCGCGTCGAGCGCACCCGGCGCATGCGCGCGCTCCGTCGCCGCGTGCTCGAGAACGACGTGGCGCGCTGGTCCGAGTCGTTCCTCTCCGCTCTCGCGGAGCACGCGGCCGGCCAGCAGCTCGACGTGCGGCCCGCCGCCCGCGGGCAGGAGGCGCCGCACGGCCAGGAGGCCGAGCACCGCGACGACTCGGCGCACGGACAGGCGGCCGAGCTCGAGCGGGAGGCCGCCGACGACCGCGAGCTCGACGGCGGCGCGCGATGAGCGAGGGAGTGCCCGAGCGGCTCGCGGCGGCGCTGCGGGAGCTCGCCGCGGCCGACCGGCTCCTGGTGGCCCTCGACTTCGACGGCACACTCGCGCCCGAGGTCGACGACCCCGCCCGCGCGCGGGCGCTCCCCGAGGCGCGCGAGGCCGTGCTGCGGCTCCTCGCCCTCCCCGGCACCCGGGTCGCGCTGGTCTCCGGCCGGGCGCTCGGGAGCCTGGAGGAGGTCTCGCAGCTGCCGGACGAGGCGCTGCTGGTCGGCTCCCACGGCATCGAGATCCGCCTCGACCCCGAGGAGGACGCGGTCCGGCTCGACGACGACGAGCTCGAGAAGGTGGGAGTGCTCGAGGACGTCCTGAAGGGCATCGCCCGCGGGATCGACAACGTCTGGATCGAGGACAAGCCGGCCGGCTTCGCCCTGCACACCCGCCTCGCGACCGAGCGCCACAGCCGCGTCGCCCACGTCGTCGCCCTCTCCGAGGCGCGCGCCGAGGTGCAGGGGGTCACCGTCCGCGAGGGGAAGAACGTCCTGGAGTTCTCGGTCCGCTCGACCACCAAGGGCGAGGCCGTGCAGCACCTCCGCCGCTACACCGGCGCGACCGCCGTCCTCTACGCGGGCGACGACGTGACGGACGAGGACGCCTTCGCGGTCCTCGGCTCCGGCGACGTCGGCATCAAGAGCGGCGAGGGCACCACCGCGGCCTCCTACCGGGTCCGCGGTCCCGAGCAGGTCGCGCACGCACTCCGGCTGCTGGCCGACCTGCGCGCGGAGTAGCAGCCCCCTTCCGGCGGTCAGCGTCGGCGGGTCCCGGATCGCCGACTCGCCGAGGACGGCCGTCCGCCGACGCGGGGAGCGGCCGTTCGCGACGAGTCGGAGATCCGCGGGGACGTCCGCATCCGGTGCCGCTGCCGGAGGCCGGGGCAGGAACGGGTGCGCGGGCCGGTCCGGGTCCGCCCGGCGAGCAGGGGCACCGCGCGCGAGGCGGTAGCCTCATCGCATGCCGGAAATCGATTGGAAGCCCCGCTCGCGCACCGTCACGGACGGCATCGAGGCCACGACGTCGCGCGGGATGCTGCGGGCGGTCGGGATGGGCGATGACGACTGGGAGAAGCCCCAGATCGGCATCGCGTCCTCGTGGAACGAGATCACCCCCTGCAACCTCTCGCTCGAGCGCCTCGCGCGCTCCGCGAAGGAGGGCGTGCACTCCGGCGGCGGCTACCCGCTCCAGTTCGGCACCATCTCCGTCTCGGACGGCATCTCGATGGGCCACGAGGGCATGCACTTCTCGCTCGTCTCCCGCGAGGTCATCGCCGACTCCGTCGAGACCGTGATGATGGCCGAGCGCCTGGACGGCACCGTCATGCTGGCCGGCTGCGACAAGTCGCTTCCCGGCATGCTGATGGCCGCGGCCCGCCTCGACCTCGCCGCCGTGTTCGTCTACGCCGGCTCGATCGCTCCGGGCTGGGTCAAGCTCTCGGACGGCACCGAGAAGGACATCACGATCATCGACTCCTTCGAGGCCGTCGGCGGCGTCAAGGCCGGGATCATGTCCGAGGAGGACGCCAAGCGCATCGAGTGCGCCTTCGCCCCGGGCGAGGGATCCTGCGGCGGCATGTACACCGCCAACACCATGGCCAGCGTGGCCGAGGCGCTCGGCATGAGCCTGCCCGGCTCCGCCTCGCCCGCCGCCGCCGACCGCCGTCGCGACTACTTCGCCCGCAAGTCCGGCGAGGCCGTCGTCGAGCTGCTGCGCAACGGCACCACGGCCCGCGACATCCTCACCAAGGAGGCGTTCGAGAACGCGATCGCGGTGGCGATGGCCTTCGGCGGGTCGACCAACGTCATCCTGCACCTGCTCGCGATCGCCAACGAGGCCGAGGTCGACCTCACGATCGACGACTTCAACCGCATCGGCGACACGATCCCGCACATCGGCGACCTCAAGCCCTTCGGCAAGTACGTCATGAACGACGTCGACCGCCACGGCGGCGTCCCGGCCGTGATGAAGGCGCTCCTGGACGCCGGGCTGCTCCACGGCGACTGCCTGACGGTCACCGGGAGGACGGTCGCCGAGAACCTCGCCGCGATGGAGATCGCACCGCTGGACGGCGAGGTCATCCGCACCCTCGACAACCCGATCCACGCGACCGGCGGGCTCACCATCCTCAAGGGCTCGCTCGCCCCCGAGGGCGCGGTCGTCAAGACCGCCGGCTTCGACGCCTCCGTCTTCGAGGGTCCGGCCCGCGTGTTCGAGCGCGAGCGCGCCGCGATGGACGCTCTGACCGAGGGCCGGATCGAGAAGGGCGACGTGGTGGTCATCCGCTACGAGGGCCCCAAGGGCGGCCCCGGCATGCGCGAGATGCTCGCCATCACCGCCGCCATCAAGGGGGCCGGGCTCGGAAAAGATGTACTACTGTTGACGGATGGACGATTCTCAGGCGGCACAACCGGCCTGTGCATCGGCCACATAGCTCCCGAATCGGTGGACGCAGGTCCCATCGCATTCGTTCGCGACGGAGACCCGATTCGGGTCGACATCGCCGCTCGCTCGATCGACCTACTCGTCGACGAGTCCGAGCTCGCCGCCCGCCGAGAAGGTTGGGCCCCTCTCCCTCCGCGCTACACCCGCGGTGTCCTCGCCAAGTACGCCAAGCTCGTCCGCTCGGCAGCCGAGGGCGCCGTCACCGGGTGACCCGGCCCG
Source organism: Rathayibacter sp. AY1E6 (assembly GCF_002931115.1). Classification (NCBI taxonomy): domain Bacteria; kingdom Bacillati; phylum Actinomycetota; class Actinomycetes; order Micrococcales; family Microbacteriaceae; genus Rathayibacter; species Rathayibacter sp. AY1E6. Next base: position 19,584 of record NZ_PSVK01000006.1, read on the forward strand.
CTCCGGCCGGCCGCGCACTCGCGTTCCCGGGCACTCGCCTCCGGCTCTGCCCGCCGCCGCACCACCTCCTGAAGGAATCGACACCCGCATGACTCCGGATCCGTCCGCCGTGCAGCCCGCACCGACGCCCCAGCCACCCCGACCCGCCCACGCTCCCGGGGCCGCCCCCGCGGCCGAGGTCCTCACCGGAGCGCAGGCGGTCGTCCGCTCGCTCGAGATGCTCGGGATCGAGGACGTCTTCGGCCTGCCCGGCGGCGCGATCCTCCCGGTCTACGACCCGCTGATGGACTCCTCGAAGATCCGGCACATCCTGGTCCGCCACGAGCAGGGCGCCGGCCACGCCGCCGAGGGCTACGCCTCGGCGACCGGCAGGCTCGGCGTCTGCATCGCGACCTCGGGCCCCGGAGCGACCAACCTGGTCACCGCGATCGCGGACGCCTACATGGACTCCGTCCCGATGCTCGCGATCACCGGCCAGGTGTTCTCGACGCTCATGGGGACCGACGCGTTCCAGGAGGCGGACATCGTCGGCATCACGATGCCGATCACGAAGCACTCCATCCTCGTGACGCGCCCCGAGGACATCCCCTCGGCCCTCGCCTCCGCCGCGCTGATCGCCACCACCGGCCGCCCCGGCCCCGTGCTGGTCGACATCACGAAGGACGCGCAGCAGGACCAGGCGCCGTTCCTCTGGCCGCCGAAGATCGACCTGCCCGGCTACCGTCCGGTCACGAAGGCCCACGGCAAGCAGATCCAGGCCGCGGCCCAGCTGCTGGTCGAGTCGAGGAAGCCGGTGCTCTACGTGGGCGGCGGCATCATCCGCGCCCGCGCGGCCGCCGAGCTGAAGGCGTTCGCCGAGGCCTGCGGCGCCCCCGTGGTGACCACGCTGATGGCGCGCGGAGCGTTCCCGGACTCGCACGAGCAGCACCTGGGCATGCCCGGCATGCACGGCACCGTCCCCGCGGTGCTCGCGCTGCAGGAGGCGGACCTGATCCTCGCGCTGGGCTCGCGCTTCGACGACCGCGTGACCGGCAAGGCGGCGCTCTTCGCGCCCCACGCCAAGGTCGTGCACGTCGACATCGATCCGGCCGAGATCTCCAAGATCCGCACCGCCGACGTGCCGATCGTGGGCGACCTGAAGGACGTCCTCCCGGACCTCACCGACGCGTTCGCCAAGGCCTCCGCCGACGGCCGCGCCGACACCTCCGAGTGGTGGAGCTACCTCAAGGGCCTGCAGACGGAGTTCCCGCTCGGCTACACCGAGCCGAACGACGGCCTGCTCTCGCCGCAGTACGTCATCAAGCGCATCGGCGAGATCACCGGCCCCGAGGGCGTCTTCGCCTCCGGCGTCGGCCAGCACCAGATGTGGGCGGCGCAGTTCATCAAGTACGAGCGCCCCAACTCGTGGCTGAACTCCGGCGGCGCCGGCACCATGGGCTACTCCGTGCCCGCGGCGATGGGCGCCAAGGTCGGCGAGCCCGAGCGCACCGTGTGGGCGATCGACGGCGACGGCTGCTTCCAGATGACCAATCAGGAGCTCGCCACCTGCACGATCAACGACATCCCGATCAAGGTCGCGGTGATCAACAACTCCTCGCTCGGCATGGTGCGCCAGTGGCAGACACTGTTCTACGAGGGCCGCTACTCCAACACCGACCTCAACACGGGGCACGACACCGTCCGGGTGCCCGACTTCGTGAAGCTCGCCGACGCCTACGGCGCGCTCGGCATCCGCGTCACGAAGCCGGAGGAGATCGACGACGCCATCCGCCTCGCCATCGCCACCAACGACCGGCCCGTGGTGATCGACTTCGTCGTCAGCCGCGACTCCATGGTCTGGCCGATGGTCCCGCAGGGCGTCTCCAACAGCTACGTCCAGTACGCCCGAGACCACAGCCCGACCTGGGACGACGAGGAGTAGACCCGCATGACGCACCACGTTCTCTCCCTGCTCGTCGAGGACAAGCCGGGACTGCTCACCCGTGTCGCCGGGCTGTTCGCCCGCCGCGGCTTCAACATCGAGTCGCTGGCGGTCGGTCCGACCGAGCTGGCCGGGCTCTCGCGCATCACGGTCGCCGTGGACGTCGAGGACCTGCCGCTCGAGCAGGTCACGAAGCAGCTCAACAAGCTCGTCAACGTGATCAAGATCGTCGAGCTCGACACCGACCAGTCGGTCCAGCGCGAGCACCTGCTCGTCAAGGTCCGCGTCGACAACGTCACGCGCTCGCAGGTGCTCGAGGCCGTCACGCTCTTCCGCGCCCGCGTGGTCGACGTCGCGACGGACGCCCTGGTGATCGAGGTCACCGGCGACACCGGCAAGACCAACGCGTTCCTGCGGGTGATCGAGCCCTACGGCATCAAGGAGATCGCGCAGTCGGGCCTGCTCGCCATCGGGCGCGGCTCCAAGTCGATCACCGAGCGCGTCTTCAAGAACTGACCGCGAACTCTCCACTACAGAAAAGGACTCACCACGTGACCGAGCTCATCTACGACGCCGACGCCGACCTCTCCATCATCCAGTCCAAGAAGGTCGCGATCGTCGGCTACGGCTCGCAGGGCCACGCGCACGCGCAGAACCTCCGCGACTCCGGCGTCCAGGTCGTCATCGCGCTGAAGGAGGGGTCGAAGTCGACCGCCAAGGCCGAGGACGACGGCTTCGAGGTCAAGAGCGTCGCCGACGCCGCGGCCTGGGCCGACCTGATCATGATCCTCGCGCCGGACCAGCACCAGCGCGCGATCTACAGCGAGCAGATCGCCTCCGCGCTGACCGAGGGCAAGACCCTCGCCTTCGCGCACGGCTTCAACATCCGCTTCGGCTACATCGAGGCGCCCGCGGGCGTCGACGTCATCCTCATCGCGCCGAAGGCCCCCGGCCACACCGTGCGCCGCGAGTTCGTCGCCGGCCGCGGCATCCCGGACATCATCGCCGTCGAGAACGACGCGACCGGCACCGCCTGGGAGACCGCGAAGTCCTACGCGAAGGCCATCGGCGGCACCCGCGCCGGCGTCATCAAGACCACCTTCACCGAGGAGACCGAGACCGACCTGTTCGGCGAGCAGGCCGTGCTCTGCGGCGGCACCTCGCAGCTCGTCCAGTACGGCTTCGAGACCCTCGTCGAGGCCGGCTACCAGCCCGAGATCGCCTACTTCGAGGTGCTGCACGAGCTCAAGCTCATCGTCGACCTCATGTGGGAGGGCGGCATCGCCAAGCAGCGCTGGAGCGTCTCCGACACCGCCGAGTACGGCGACTACGTCTCCGGCCCGCGCGTCATCGACCCGCGCGTGAAGGAGAACATGAAGGCCGTCCTCGGCGACATCCAGAGCGGCGCCTTCGCGAAGCGCTTCATCGGCGACCAGGACGCGGGCGGACCCGAGTTCCAGGAGCTGCGCGCCAAGGGCGAGAAGCACCCGATCGAGGAGACCGGTCGCGAGCTGCGCAAGCTCTTCGCCTGGAAGCAGACCGACGAGGACTACACCGACGGCAGCGTCGCGCGCTAGTCGCACCGCGTCGACCGGGGGAGCCCCGGTCCGACGAGGGACCCGTCCACCGGGATCCCCTCGCCGGGCCGGGGCTCCTCCGCGTCCGGGGCGCGCCTACCGCTCGAGCTCGCGGACGAGACGGCGGAGACCGCCCTTCGGCGGGACGAGGACGGGGTCCGGCCACCGGGGCGAGAGGTGGTCGCCGAGCGTCACCCGGCGCAGCTTGCGGCCGACGAGGGGGAGGACCCAGTCGGCCGCCCAGCGGCGCTGCTCGCGCAGCCGTGCGCGGAGGCGGAGCGGCTCGGGAGCGTCCCAGGGCCCGGTCGAGATCGTGTGATGCACGCCGAGCGTGTCGAGCACGCGGCCGGCCAGGACGCGGTGCCCGCGCTTGGAGAGGTGCATCCGGTCGGGCGACCAGAGCACGGGGGAGTGGAACTCCCGCATCGCCCAGTAGTCGACGAGGATCGCGCCCCGCTCGCGGGCGATCCGGCGGACGGCGCTGTTGTAGAGGTGGTTGCGGCGCAGGAACATCCGCGGGGCGGGCAGTCCCGGGATGTCGACGCCGGTGAAGAGCACGAGGGAGGCGCCGGTGGTCGCGAGCGCGTCGACGAGCGCCTCGTAGCGGGTGATCAGATCGACGGTGTCGGTGCCGAGGTCGAGGATGTCGTTGCCGCCGGCGTACAGCGTGATCAGGGTGGGGCGGAGCGCGAGGGCGGGCGCGAGCTGGTCCTCGGTGATCTGGGCGAGGCGCTTCGAGCGGACGGCGAGGTTCGCGTACTCCCAGCCCGGCTCGGCCTTCGCCAGGCGCTCGGCGACGCGGTCGGCCCAGCCGCGCACCCCGTTCGGCAGGCGCGGGTGCGGGTCGCCGACCCCCTCCGTGAAGGAGTCGCCGAGGGCGACGAAGCGGCGGCGGCGGTCGTCCATCCGCTCAGCCTCGCCCCCGGGGGAGGACGCGGGGTGTCCGCCGGGTGTCGGGGAGGCGGCGGCGGGCTCCGAGCCTCCTGCGAGGTGCGCGCGGCTAGGGTGTTGCGGTGATCGATGGTGGACCGGGCCGCTCCCCGGAGGACGACGACGCGGCGACCCCGCCGGCGGACCGCGGGCCGGACGCCGGCCCGGAGGACGACGCGGACGACGAGGCCCTGGAGTGGGCGGGCGAGGGCGCGGACCCGACGCTCGCCGCGGGGACGGCGCGCGTGCGCCGGACGCCCCGCACGGTCGCGGGGGCGGGCCCGGCGGACGACGGCTCGGACGACGACGACTCCGAGGACGAGGACCCCGACGACGAGGCCGCGTCCTCGTCCGCTCTGCTGATCGCGGCGGGTATCGCGGCCGGCCTCTACCTCCTGTACGCCATCGCCTGGGCGATCACGGCGACGCGGCAGTCGCCCGTCGCCGCGGTCGGCTTCGCGGGCGATGCGCTCGGCCGCGCCCTCTACTCGCTCGGGCTCTGGCTGGCGGTCCTGGCGCCGCCGGTGTGGTTCGCCGTGGTGCTCCTCGCCACCCGCGACTCCCGGGTGCGCACCCGCGTGCTCTGGCTGGTCGCCGGACTCGTCCTCCTCTCTCCGCTGCCGTTCCTCAAGGGGGCCTGATGACCGACTCGACCCGGGCCACCCTCGGCGGGACCGGCCGGCGCGACCGGCCCGGCCGGCGCCTGGCCGCCTCCGTCCTCGTCGCCGTGGTGTTCGCGCTCTTCTTCGCCTGGGACGTCTGGGAGGCGGTCGGCAACCTGATCGGCCTGCGCAGCGCTGCTGCACTTTTGGGCACCGACCTCAATCCGACCGGGTGGGCAGTGCTGCTGGTGGCCTTGTGCATGCCGGTGCTCTGCTTCACCGTCGCCGTGATGCTCGGGCGGAGGCGGGGGGTATTAGCGAGGACGGGTTTGCTTGCGGCCGCCCTGTGTCTCTCCGCCGTAATAGCCCTCGATGTGCAGCTCATATTCGGCGGCATGAATCTCTTCTCGCTGAGCTGACCGGCGGCGTCACACGGCGCGGGGCGCGCGCACCCCTCCGCTACAGTGACGGGGGGCTGCCGACGCCCCCGCCTCGGTGCCCGCTCCGTCCCCTCTCCGAAGGAAGCGCCTCTCGTGACAAAGCCGGTCGTCCTGATCGCCGAAGAACTCTCGCCCGCCACCGTGGACGCGCTCGGTCCCGACTTCGAGATCCGCTCCGTGGACGGCACCGACCGCCCGGCGCTGCTCGAGGCCCTCGCCACAGCGCACGCGATCCTGGTGCGCTCCGCGACGCAGGTCGACGCGGAGGCGATCGCCGCGGCCCCCTCGCTCCAGGTGATCGCCCGCGCCGGTGTGGGCCTGGACAACGTCGACATCACCGCCGCGACCGCCGCGGGCGTCATGGTCGTGAACGCGCCGACCTCGAACATCATCTCGGCCGCCGAGCTCACCGTCGGCCACATCCTGAGCCTCGCCCGCCACATCCCCGCCGCGCACAGCGCGCTCGCGCAGGGCCTCTGGAAGCGCTCGAAGTACACGGGCGTCGAGCTCTACGAGAAGACCGTCGGCATCATCGGCCTCGGCCGCATCGGCGCGCTGATCACCGCGCGCCTGCAGGCCTTCGGTGTGAACGTCGTCGCCTACGACCCCTACGTGACCAGCGCCCGCGCGCAGCAGCTCGGCGTCACGCTCCTCTCCCTGGAGGAGCTGCTGGCCGAGAGCGACTTCATCACGATCCACATGCCGAGGACCCCCGAGACGACGGGCATGATCTCGGACGATCAGCTGGCGCTGATGAAGCCGTCGGCGTTCATCGTGAACGTGGCCCGCGGCGGCCTCATCGACGAGGACGCGCTGCACCGCGCGCTCGTCGCGAAGACCATCGCCGGCGCCGGACTCGACGTGTTCGTGAAGGAGCCGCCGACCGGATCGCCGCTGCTCGCCCTCGAGAACGTGGTCGTCACTCCGCACCTCGGGGCCTCGACCGACGAGGCGCAGGAGAAGGCCGGCGTCTCGGTCGCCCGCTCGGTGCGCCTCGCGCTCTCGGGCGAGCTCGTGCCGGACGCCGTGAACGTCGCCGGCGGCGTGATCGACGAGTACGTGCGCCCCGGCATCCCGCTGGTCGAGAAGCTCGGCCAGGTCTTCTCGGGCCTCGCGGACTCGCCGGTCACCTCCATCGACGTCGAGGTGCGCGGCGAGCTCGCCGGCTACGACGTGAAGGTCCTCAAGCTGGCGGCTCTCAAGGGCGTGTTCACCAACGTGGTCTCGGAGACGGTGTCCTACGTCAACGCGCCGGTGCTCGCGGAGCAGCGCGGCATCGAGGTGCGCCTGATCACGGAGCCGGTCTCGGACGAGTACCGCAACGTGATCACGCTGCGCGGCGCGCTCTCGGACGGCTCGCAGATCTCGGTCTCGGGCACGCTGACCGGCACCAAGCAGGTCGAGAAGATCGTGGCGATCAACGGCTACGACGTCGAGGTCCCCCTCGCGAAGCACCTCGTCGTCATGAGCTACGTCGACCGCCCCGGGATCGTCGCGGTCTACGGCCGTGAGTTCGGCGACGCCGCGGTCAACATCGCGGGCATGCAGATCGCGCGCACCGAGGCGGGCGGCAAGGCGCTCTCGGTGATCACCATCGACTCTCCCGCCCCCGACGGCCTGCTCGAGAAGGTCCGCGTCGCGATCGACGCCGACCTCATGCAGGAGATCGACATCACCGAGCAGTGAGCACGCGGCGGTTCGCTCAGGTCGACGTCTTCGGCGCCGCGCCGTTCCGGGGCAACCCGGTGGCGGTCGTCGTCGACGGCGACGGCGTGGGCGACGCCGCGATGGCGGAGTTCGCGCGCTGGACGAACCTGTCCGAGACGACCTTCCTCCTCCGCCCGAGCGACCCCGCGGCCGACTACCGGCTGCGGATCTTCACGCCGGGCGGGGAGCTGCCCTTCGCCGGGCACCCGACCCTCGGGAGCGCGCACGCCTGGCTCGCGGCCGGAGGGACGGCCCGCGCGGCGGGGGAGCTCGTGCAGGAGTGCGCCGCGGGTCTCGTCCGACTGCGGGTGACGGAGGAGGGCATCGCCTTCGCCGCCCCGCCCCGCCGGCGGACCGGACCGGTCGACGAGGCGACGATCGAGCGGGTGGCTGCGGCTCTGCGGATCCCGCGCGCGGAGATCCTCGACCACGAGTGGGTCGACAACGGTCCCGGCTGGCTGGCCGTGCGGCTCGCATCGGCGGAGCAGGTCCTCGCGCTGCGGCCGGACCAGGCTCTCCTCGCCGGGCTCCCCGTCGGCGTCGTGGGCGAGCATCCGGCGGGAGGCGAGTGCGCGGTCGAGGTGCGGGCGTTCATCCCCGACGCCGGTGTGTCCGAGGACCCGGTGACGGGGAGCCTCAACGCGGGGATCGCCCAGTGGCTGATCGGCAGCGGCGTGCTGCCCGAGCGCTACACGGCCGCTCAGGGGGCGGCGTTGGGCCGAGCCGGGCGCGTGCGCGTCGAGAGCACGGACGGCGCGATCTGGATCGGCGGCGCGACGGTGACCCTGATCGACGGGGTCGTCGAGCTGTAGCGGGTCCGCCGGGGCGGCGCGGCTCAGCTCCCGAGGAGGCGCTGGACGACCGCGAGGACGTCCTCGGCCTCGCCGCGCGACGGCGAGCCCGTGGGGAGCAGGGCGGAGTTGTAGTAGAGCCCGTCGCTCATCAGGACGATCGCCCGGGCGACGAGCGGGTCGCCCACGGCGTCGGCGACCACCTCGTTCCAGCTGTCGTGGATCCGCGCGAGGCCCCCGCTGGCGCGCTCGTCGTGCCCTTGCGCGATGCGCGACACGGCGAGGATCGTGCGGTCGAAGGCCGAGTCGGCGGCGAAGGAGGTGCGCAGCAGGTAGGCGACCACGCCCTCGGGAGCAGCGAGGCTCTGCGCGGCGTCCGCCTCCCGCCGCGCGTCGAGGCGCTGCAGGAGCCCGTCGACGAGGGCGTCCTTCGAGGGGAAGTGGTAGAGCAGCCCGCCCTTGGAGACTCCGGCCTCGCGGGCGACGGCGTCGAGGGTCGCGGCGCGCTCGCCCTGCTCGATGAGGAGCTGCTCGAACGCGTCGAGGACGCGGTCGCGGGCGGGGGCAGGAGGCACGGCGACCATCCTACGGCGGATCAGTGGCGACTGTACCGGCTGGACGGTATACTCTCTCCGTTCTCCTCTGAAAGGTCGTCCCCGTGTCCGCGCGCACCGCTCCCGTCTCCACCCACGACACCGCCGGCGCCGCCGACCGGGTCGGGCGACGCGCCTGGGTGGCGCTCGCGGTGCTGATGCTCCCGGTGCTGCTGGTCTCGGTCGACAACACGGTGCTGAACTTCGCGCTCCCCTCGATCGCCGAGGATCTGGGGCCCTCCGGCACCGAGCTGCTGTGGATCGTCGACGCCTACCCGCTGGTGCTCGCGGGCCTGCTGGTGGCGATGGGCAGCCTCGGCGACAGGGTCGGGCGGCGGCGCCTCCTGCTGGTCGGCGCGGTCGGCTTCGCCGCCGTCTCGGTCGTGGCCGCGTTCGCTCCCACCGCCGCGGCGCTCATCGGCGCCCGCGCGGCACTGGGCTTCTTCGGCGCGATGCTGATGCCCTCGACGCTCTCGCTCCTGCGCAGCGTCTTCCCCGACCGCGACCAGCGCCGCCTCGCGATCGCGATCTGGGCGACCGGCTTCGCCGTGGGCTCGGGCATCGGCCCGCTGGTCGGCGGCGTGCTGCTCGAGCACTTCCCCTGGGGGTCGGTGTTCCTGCTCGCGGTGCCCGTGCTGCTCCCGCTGGTCGTCCTGGTGCCGATCCTGGTGCCGGAGTCGCGCGACCCGCAGCCCGGCCCGGTCGACGTGGTCAGCATCCTGCTGTCGCTGGCGACCATGGCGCCGGTCGTCTACGCGGTGAAGTCCTTCGCCGAGCACGGGATCGACGCGGTCGGCGTCGCGGCGCTCGTCGTGGGCGTCGTCTCGGGAGTTCTGTTCGTCCGCCGCCAGCAGCGCCGGGCCTCGCCGATGCTCGATCTCTCGCTCTTCCGCCGCGGCTCGTTCAGTGCGGCGATCGTGGTCAACCTCCTCAGCGTCACCGCGCTGGTCGGCGGGCTCTTCTTCCTCTCGCAGCACCTGCAGCTCGTGGTCGGGCTCTCGCCCCTGGAGGCGGGCCTCGTGCTCGTGCCGGGCCTCGCCGTGATGATCCTGGCCGGGCTCGGCGTGGTGCCGATCGCGCGCCGCGTCGCTCCGCGCCTCGTCGTCCCGGCCGGACTGCTGGTCTCGGCCGTCGGGTACATCCTGCTGGCCCTCGGCAGCGGGGCGCCCGGAGGAGCGTCCGCGCTCACCGTCGCCGTCGCCTTCGCGTTCCTCGGCCTGGGCATCGGTGCGGCCGAGACGGTGTCGAACGAGCTGATCCTGGCCAACGCGCCCGCCGACAAGGCCGGTGCGGCCTCCGCCGTCTCCGAGACCGCCTACGAGCTCGGCGCGGTCCTCGGCACCGCGACGCTCGGCACGGTCCTCACCGCCGTGTACCGCGGGGGAGTCGTGCTGCCCGAGGGCCTCGACGCCGCGCAGGCGCAGCGGGCCGGGGAGACCCTCGGTGGCGCCGTCTCGGTCGCCGGCGAGCTGCCCGCCGACTCCGCCGCGAGCCTCGTCGCGTCGGCGAGCGCGGCGTTCGACTCGGGCGTCGGCTGGTCGGCCTGGCTCGGCGTCGTCCTCGTGCTGGCCGCCGCCGCGGTCGGCGCCTGGCGCCTCCGCCGGAGCTGACGCTCCTGGTCTCCTCCCGAGGGAGGCCGCCCGGGACGCGCAGCGACTCCCGGGCGGCCCTCGCCAGCCCGACGGGGGGCGCGTGCCCCGGACCGCGGCGCGGGCGGGCCGCGAGTACGCTGGGGGGACTCCGACCCCGTACGCCTGAGGACCGCCATGCCCCGCACCGTGAAGCTCGCCGTCATCCCCGGAGACGGGATCGGGCCCGAGGTGACCGCCGAGGCCGTCAAGGTCCTCGACGCCGTCACCGCCGACTCCGACCTGGTGCTCGAGACGACCACCTTCTCGCTCGGCGCCGCCCGCTACCTCGAGACCGGCGACGTCCTCACCGACGAGGACCTCGCGGCGATCGCGGGGCACGACGCGATCCTCCTGGGCGCCGTCGGCGGAGCACCGGGCGACCCGCGCCTCCGGGACGCGAACATCGAGCGCGGGCTGCTCCTGCGGCTGCGCTTCGAGCTCGACCACTACGTCAACCTGCGGCCCACCCGTCTCTACGCGGGCGTCCCCTCGCCGCTCGCGGCTCCCGGCGAGGTCGACTTCGTGGTCGTCCGCGAGGGCACGGAGGGGCCCTACGTCGGCACCGGCGGCTCGATCCGGCAGGGCACCCCGCACGAGGTCGCCAACGAGGTGTCGGTCAACACCGCCTACGGCGTCGAGCGCGTCGTCCGCCACGCGTTCGAGCTCGCCCGCACGCGCCGCTCCCGGCTGACGCTCGTCCACAAGACGAACGTCCTCGTCTTCTCCGGCTCGCTCTGGAAGCGGATCGTCGACGAGGTGGGGGCCGCCTTCGAGGACGTGGCCGTCGACTACCTCCACGTGGACGCCGCCACGATCTTCCTCGTGACCGACCCTGCTAGGTTCGACGTCATCGTCACCGACAACCTCTTCGGCGACATCCTGACCGATCTGGCCGGCGCGATCAGCGGCGGCATCGGACTCGCGGCCTCGGGCAACATCAACCCCGACGGCGCGTTCCCCAGCATGTTCGAGCCGGTCCACGGATCCGCGCCCGACATCGCCGGACGGCAGCTCGCCGACCCGACCGCCGCGATCCTCTCGGCGGCGATGCTGCTGGACCACCTCGGCCGGAGCGACGAGGCCGCCCGCGTCACCGCGGCCGTGACCGCCGACATCGAGTCGCGCGACGGCACCCCGCGCTCCACGGCCGCGATCGGCGACTCCGTCGTCGCCCGCCTCCGCTGATCCCCCGCAGAAGGACACCACCACGATGAGCACCGACTCCGCCCCCGCCGACCTCGCCTTCGAGGTGACCGCCGCCCCCGCGCCCCGCTCCGCCGAGGAGCGCGCCCGGATCCTCGCGAACCCCGGCTTCGGCATGCACTTCACCGACCACATGGTCGGCCTCCGCTGGACCCGCACGGACGGCTGGCACAGCGCCCGCGTCGAGCCCTACGGCCCGCTCGCGCTCGACCCCGCCGCCGCCGTCCTGCACTACGCGCAGGAGATCTTCGAGGGGATGAAGGCCTACCGCCACGAGGACGGCTCCGTCTGGACCTTCCGCCCCGAGGCGAACGCGCGCCGCCTGCAGCGCTCGGCCCGCCGCCTCGCGCTGCCGGAGCTCCCGACGGACCTCTTCGTCGAGTCGCTGCGGCAGCTGATCGCGGTCGACGGCGACTGGGTCCCCTCGGAGCCGGAGACCAGCCTCTACCTGCGCCCGTTCATGTTCGCGCAGGAGGCGTTCCTCGGCGTGCGCGCGGCCGAGGACGTCGGCTACTACGTGATCGCCAGCCCAGCCGGCGCCTACTTCTCGGGCGGGGTCGCCCCCGTGTCGATCTGGCTCTCCACCTCCTACGCCCGGGCGGGCAAGGGCGGCACGGGAGCGGCGAAGACGGGTGGCAACTACGCCTCCTCCCTCCTCCCGCAGCAGGAGGCCTACAGCCACGGCTGCGCGCAGGTCCTCTTCCTCGACTCGCAGGAGTCGCAGTGGATCGAGGAGCTCGGCGGCATGAACGTGGTGCTGGTGAAGAAGGACGGCACGCTGGTCACCCCGGAATCGGACTCGATCCTCGAGGGCATCACGCGCGACAGCGTCCTGCAGCTCGCCGAGGACCGCGGCCACCGCGTCGAGCGGCGCCGCGTGAGCATCGACGAGTGGCGCGACGGAGTGGCCTCCGGCGACGTGGTCGAGGTGTTCGCCTGCGGGACCGCCGCCGTGATCACCCCGATCGCCGAGCTCAAGGGCGAGGGCTTCTCCGTCGGCCGCGAGGGCGCGCCCGCCGGGGAGCTCACGATGTCGCTCCGCGAGGAGCTGACCGGCATCCAGTACGGACGCCGCGAGGACACGCACGGATGGATGACGAGGCTGGACGCATGAAGATCGCACGATTCGCCACGCAGCGCGACGGGGACAACGGGGGAGCGATCCACTTCGGGATCGTGGACGAGGACGACCTGGTCGTGCTCGCCGGCGACCCGATGTTCGCCGGGTTCGACACCACGGGGGAGCGCATCCCGATCGCGGAGGCGAAGCTCCTCGCGCCGGTGATCCCGCGCTCCAAGATCGTCGGCATCGGGAAGAACTACGCCGACCACGCGGCCGAGATGGGCGGCGACGCCCCGGCGGAGCCGCTGGTGTTCCTCAAGCCGAACACGTCGGTCATCGGCCCGGACGAGGCGATCGTCCTCCCCGAGGACAGCCAGCAGGTGGAGTTCGAGGGCGAGCTGGCGATCGTGATCGGCGCCGTGGCCCGCAACGTCCGCGCGGAGGACTACGAGGACGTGGTCTTCGGGTACACGATCGCCAACGACGTCACCGCACGCGACCTCCAGCGCTCCGACGGCCAGTGGGCGCGGGCGAAGGGCTACGACACCTTCTGCCCGCTCGGACCGGTCATCGAGACCGAGTTCGTCTGGAACGAGAGCGCGATCGAGACGCGCGTCAACGGGCGCGTGCAGCAGTCGGGCAGCACCGGCGACATGATCCACGGGGTGCCCGAGATCGTGGCCTACGTCTCGCGCATCTTCACGCTGCTCCCCGGGGACGTGATCCTCACCGGGACGCCCGCCGGCGTCGGGCCGATCGCGAACGGGGACACCGTCGCGGTGGACGTCGAGGGCATCGGCACGCTGTTCAACCCGGTGGTCGTCCGGCGCTGAGCCCGGGCCCTCCTCCGCGGAGGGACGAGCGCCTCCGGCCCGCAAGGATCCTCGGATCCGGCGGGCCGAACGCGTCCGAGCGGGACGTCAGTCGGCGCTCGCCGGGTCGCTGCCGACCGCGCCCTCGGTCTCGTCCGGCAGGTCGGCGTCGCCGGAGACGGTGTCCCCTCCGCTGTCGCCGTCGGTCACGGCGTCCGTGACACCGCGGTCGATCGCGGTGCCCCCGGGAGCGGCCCCCGCGGCGGAGGCGTCGGCCGCGTCCTCGCCGGGCAGCACCGTCTGCGCGCCGCCGGTGTTCGGGACGGCGTCGCCGCCGGATCCGGGAAGGTCCTCGTTCACGTTCTGGTCGGCCATGTCGGCTCCTCTCGTCGGGTCTCCAGCCCAGCACGCGACGGGCCCCTCCGCAGGACGTTGACAGCGCGGGGACGAGGCGGCAGAGGCGGGCCGCGAGGCCGGGCGACGCGCCTTCACCGTGCTCCCCGGCGCTGTCAAGCGGACTGCCTCCGGGGCCGTCTGGTCGTAGCGTCGAGCTATGAACTCCTCCCGCACCGACTCCGTCAGCCGCATCGCCCGGGAGGACTTCGGCTGGTCGTCGCTGCTCCCCGGTCAGCGCGAGGCGATCGAGTCGGCGGCCTCCGGGCGCGACACGCTGCTGGTGCTGGCGACGGGCGGCGGCAAGTCCGCGGTCTACCAGATCGCCGGAGCCGAGCGCGGCGGCGTCGTCCTGGTCGTCTCCCCGCTCGTCGCCCTGCAGGCCGACCAGCTCGCCGCGATCGAGGCGGCTCCGGCGGCCCCGCCCGCCGTCGCGATCAACTCCTCCCAGGGCGCCGCGGCCGTCGCCCGCGCCTGGGACCGGATCGACGAGGGCGGCCCGCTCTACGTGCTCCTGGCGCCCGAGCAGCTCGCCAAGCCCGAGAACGTGGCGCGCCTGGCGGCCGCGGGAGTGTCGCTCCTGGTCGTCGACGAGGCGCACTGCGTCTCCTCCTGGGGCCACGACTTCCGCCCCGACTACCTCCGCCTGGCCGATGTGCGCGGCGAGCTCGGCGACCCGCCGGTGCTCGCGATGACCGCCACCGCCTCCGGGCCGGTGCGCGACGAGATCATCGAGCGCCTCCGGATGACCGACCCCGAGATCCAGGTGCACGGCGTCGACCGTCCGGAGATCCGGCTGGTGGTGCACCGCCACGAGAGCGAGAACGAGAAGCGCGCCGCCGTGGTCGAGGAGGCCCGCAGCTGGACGGCTCCGGGCCTGGTCTACGTCGCCACCCGCAAGGAGACGGAGGCCTACGCGGCCGACATCGCGGCGGAGGGGCGCCGGGTCGCGGCGTACCACGCCGGACTCAAGGTGTCCGAGCGCAAGGTCGTGCACGAGCAGTGGCGCGCCGGCGAGCTCGACGTCGTCGTCGCGACCTCGGCCTTCGGGATGGGCATCGACCGGGCCGACGTCCGCTTCGTGCTGCACGCGACGACCACCGAGTCGCTCGACGCGTACTACCAGGAGATCGGCCGCGCGGGCCGCGACGGCGAGCCGGCCACGGGCGCGCTGCACTACCGCGCCGAGGATCTGGGTCTCCGCCGCTTCTTCGCCAAGCGCTCGGTCGACAAGGCCGCGCTGCGCGTGATCTGGGCGGCCGTCTCGGAGCAGCCGGGGCTCGACTCCGCGGCTCTCGCGAAGGAGCTGGGGAAGCCGGCCCGCACGGTCGCCCGGATCGTCAACGATCTCGCGGACGCGGGGCTGGTGGAGACCGGGTCCGGTCTGCGCGCCACGCGCGAGGCCTCGGGCGACGAGGCCGTGCACGCGGTGAAGGAGGCTCTGGCCTCCCGCGAGCGGATCGCGGAGTCGCGCCTGTCGATGATGCGCGCCTACGCGGAGACCAGCCAGTGCCGCCGCCGAGTCCTGCTGGACTACTTCGGCGTGGAGTCGGCCGAGTGGTGCGGCAACTGCGACGGCTGCGAGCGGCACGAGGCGAGCGGCGAGACCGTCGAGGCGCCCGTGGACGCCCCTCTGAGCGTCGACGAGTCGGTGGAGCACCGCGAGTGGGGCGCCGGCACCGTGATGAGCGTGGAGGCCGACCGGGCGACGATCTTCTTCGAGTCCGAGGGCTACAAGGTGCTGTCGTTCCAGGCGCTCGAGTCCGGCGTCCTGCGCGAGCGCGAGCACGCCTCCGCCTGACCCCGGCTCTCCGCGCGGGCCGATCGCTGCTCGCGGGACGCCGCTCCGGTACGACAGGCACGGCGTGCCGTGCACCGGAGCGGCGTCCCGCGGAGGGGGTCAGACCTTCGAGACGGCCGAGCTCACGTCGGTGGGCTTCTCGTAGTCGCCGTCCGGGATCGCACGGAGGGCCTCGAGGACGTCGCCGTCCGCGCCCTCCTTCTCCGCGGTCTCGACGATCGTGTCCTTCGAGGCGGGGTAGTCGATGCCCGAGAGGTACTTCTGGATCTGGATCGGGTTGGGTGCGTCCATCGTGCTGTCCTTTCGTCGCCTTGCTGAGTGTTACGAGTGCTCTTCGGCGAAGAGCCGGTCGAAGGCGTCGACGCGCCGGTCGGTGACCGTCGTGGGCGTCTCGAGGTGCACGGCGCCGCTGGGCACGAGGCCCGCGCCGCCGAAGCGCTCCATGACGCGCCACTGCGCGGCGACGTCCTCACCGCTGTGCTCCGGGGGCAGCTGCTCCCAGAAGTCGAAGCCGCCGACGGCCAGGAGGGCGTCGCGGCAGTAGAGGACGCACGCGCCCAGCCAGGCGACCCGGTACGCGCGCCAGGCGCCCTCCGGGACGTCGAGGCGGGCGGCGACGTGCGTGAGATTGGCCGCGTTGTGCAGCGGCCAGCGCTCGAACTCCGGGGTTCCGCGCCGCACCCGCTCGGGCTCCACGCGCTCCTCCCAGGTCTCGAACGACTCGGTCTCGTGCGGGCGCACGTCCTCGAGGTAGGACAGGCCCTGCACCGCGGAGCCGACGAAGCCGCAGTCGAGGCGCTCGAGGGCCTCGTGCAGCCGAGAGAGCGTGCCCGGCTCGAGCCACACGTCGTCGTCGAGGAAGAGGACGGCCGGGGCGGTGGCGAGGGAGAGGAGGTAGTGCCTCTGCTCCGCGAGCCCGCGCCGGGGCAGGTGCCGGCGCACCACCGGAGCCCGGCCCTGCGCGTCCAGCACGCGCAGCATCGCGAGGATCGTCGGGTCGCTCTCTGCGACCGCGTCGTCGGACTGGTCGCTCACGATCACGCGGAAGGGCGGGTCGTCCTGGGCGGCGAGTCCGGCGAGCGTGGCGGCGAGCTCGGCACGGCGGCCGACCGTCGGCACCAGCACGTCGATCAGCGGCTGCCGGGGAGCCTCGGGGACCCCCCAGCGCCCGGACCACCGGCGGCTGGTCACGGCGCGGCCGATCGGATGCGCTGGACCATCTCGGTCGTGGAGTGCTCCGAGACGTAGCCGACCGTGGTGACGACGCCCCCGTAGGAGCGGACGACGGCCGCCTCCGCGAGCATGTCGGGGTTGTAGTCCCCGCCCTTCACGTAGACGTCGGGCTGCACGCGCTCGAGCAGCGGGATGGGGGTGTCTCCGCCGAAGAGCGTCACGTAGTCGACGCAGCCCAGCTCGGCGATCACGCCCGCGCGGTCGCCCTCCGGGTTGATCGGCCGTCCCTCGCCCTTCAGCCGCCGGACGGAGTCGTCGTCGTTCACCGCGACCACGAGCACGTCGCCGAGCTCGCGGGCCTGGCGGAGATACGCCGTGTGGCCGCGGTGCAGGACGTCGAAGCAGCCGTTGGTGAAGACCACGCGGCGACCGCGGCGCGCCTGCTCCGCGAGGACCTCGACGAGGGCGTCCTCGCCGAGCACGACGGCGCCGGGAGCGGCGAGGGAGGCGAGCAGGTCGACGCCCGAGCAGACGGAGGTGCCGGGGCGCTGCACGACCACGTCGGCGGCGGCCTGCGCCAGATCGACGGCGGTGGCCAGGGAGCGGCCGGCGGCGAGGGCGAGGGTGGCGGTCGCGGCGAAGGTGTCGCCGGCGCCGGACGCCTGCTTCTCCTCCGCGGGCTGAGCGAAGGTGCGGCTGACCGTGCCGTCGGCGTCGAGGGCGGTGGAGCCGTCCCGGTCGAGGGTGACCACGACGTGCCGGGCGCCCGAGCGCGTGCGCAGCTCCTCGGCGGCGTCGCGCACGGCGGCGGCCCGCTCCGTCCCGCGGCCGAGGGAGCCGCCGAGCAGCCGCTCCGCCTCCTTGGCGTTCGGGGTGACGAGGTCCGGCCGGGCGAAGGCCCAGTCGGCGAGCTCGTGCGCGTCGATCACGAGGAGGCCGGGGCGCCCGACGGCGAGCAGGCGCTCGACGGCCTCGCGGAGGATCCCCGAGCCGTAGTCGCAGACCAGGACAGCGTCGGCGCCCGCGGCGGCCTCGGCAGCGGCACCGGCGAGCAGGGCCAGCTCGTCGTCGGCCGGGCGGTGCGGGCCGGAGTCGACGCGCAGCATCACGCTGTCGCCGCCGACCACGCGGGTCTTGATCGTCGTCGCGGCGCCGGTGCGGACGACCCGGGAGGTGTCCAGGCCGGCCCGCTCGAGCGCGCGCACGAGCCGGTCGCCCTCGGAGTCGCGTCCGGCCACGCCGACCGGGCGGACGACGGCGCCCAGCGCGCGCAGGTTGGCGGCGGTGTTGGCGGCCCCGCCCGCGACGTCGACGACGTCCTCGAGCCGCAGGACCGGCGCGGGCGCCTCCCGCGTGACGCGCTCCGCCTCGCCGAGCCACCAGGAGTCGAGGATGAGGTCCCCGATCACGGCGACGACCGGTGGGCGCTCGTGGACGTGCGCCAGGAGGGCGCTCGCCCGCTGGAGCGCCGAGCCCTCGAGGCTCATCGCGCGCCTCCCGGCAGGACGGGCAGGCCGAAGTGCACGACCGTGGTCGTGGTCATCTCGTCGAGCAGCTCCGGGCCGTAGCCGAAGCCGGAGCCGGACGCTCCGCGGGGCTGGGCGCTGCCGCCCGGCGCTCCTCCGAAGACGCCGTTGACCTTGACGGTGCCCACCGGCAGCGTCGCCGCGGCCCGATGGGCGTGCTCCATGTCGGCGGTGAGGATCGAGGCGGCCAGGCCGTAGGGGCTCGCGGTGGCCAGGTCCAGGCCCTCGTCGAAGGAGTCGACGACGCGGATCGGCGCGACGGGCCCGAAGGTCTCCTCCGTCATCACCAGCATCGACTCGGTGCAGTCCGCCAGGACAGTCGCGGGGTAGAAGGTGCCGTCCCCGGGGGTGCCGCCGGTGAGGGCGCGCGCGCCGCTGTCGAGTGCCTCCGTGACGTGCTCGTGGACGGCGTCGCGCATGCGGGCGTCGACGAGGCGGGGGAGCGGGCCCGCGCTCCAGCGATCGGCCTCGGCGACCAGCGCCGCCGTGAACGCCTCGGCGATGTCGCGGTGCACGTAGATCCGCTCGACGGAGGTGCAGATCTGGCCGGCGTTGGCGAAGGCGCCCAGCGCGGCCTGCTCGGCGGCCCAGACCGGGTCGACGTCGCGGTCGACGACGAGCGCGTCGTTGCCGCCGTTCTCGAGGATCACGTGCGCGCCGGTGACGGCGGCGACCCGGGCGAGCGCGCGGCCGGTGGCGGTCGAGCCGACGTGGGCGAGGACGTCGACGCCCTCGGTGCGCGCCAGCTCGTCGCCGACCGCCCCGTCGCCCTCGACCAGGGTCAGCACGCCCTCGGGCAGCGCCTCGGCGAGGATGCTCGTGAAGAGGGCGCCCGTCCCCGGGCTGCGCTCGCTCGGCTTGTGCACGACGACGTCCCCGGAGACGATCGCGGCGCCCAGGAGGCCCGCGGCGACGGCGACCGGGTCGTTCCACGGAGTGAGGGCGAGAACGACACCGCGCGGGTGCGGCAGGGCGAGATCGACGTTGAGGGCACCTCCGCGCAGGCTCCTCCCGCGGTGCAGCGGGCCGAGCTCGGCGTACTGGAGCAGCGTGTCGACACCGGCGCGGACGCCGCCCAGGGCGTCGCCGGCGGGCTTGCCCGTCTCCTGCGTGTTGAGGTCGGCGAGCTCCTGCTCGCGCTCGGCCACGCGGTGGGCGGCGGCACGGAGCAGGGCGCCGCGCTCGGCGGGCGCGGTGGCGGCCCACGCGGGGAACGCGGTCCGCGCGCGGCGGACGGCGTCGGCGGCGGTCGTGGCGGGGGTCGTGATGTCGATGGTCACGGTCACCTCTCGGTCGGGGGCGCCCGCGGAGTGGCGGACGCATCCGTCCGGTACCCGGGTGGTGCGCGCCTAGACACGCCGCCTCGGGAATCCGCCCCCGGATCGGCGACGAGGGCTCGCCGCCGATCCGGTTTCGGATCGGTCCCGGCGGGGAAGTGGAGGAGTGCACCGTCCCCGGAGCGGCGCCCGCGCGCCCTCCGCACCTGAGAGGAACCCGTCGTGGTCGCCATCGCCCCCCTCCGAGAGCCCTTCGCCGGAGTCGAGAGGATCGCCGTCCTGCGCGGCGGCGGACTCGGCGACCTGCTGTTCGCGCTGCCCGCCGTCGACGCCCTCGCGGCCGCCTACCCGGGAGCCGAGATCACCCTGCTCGGGACGCCCGCGCACCGGGTCCTGCTGACGGGCGTCGAGTCGCCGATCGCCGACGTCGAGATCCTGCCGGTGGCGCAGGGCGTCCGCGACGGAGAGGGGGAGGACCCCCGGGTCGTCGAGGACTTCACCGAGCGGATGCGCGCGCGCCGCTTCGACCTGGCCGTGCAGCTGCACGGCGGCGGGCGCTACTCCAACCCGTTCCTCCAGCGCCTCGGCGCGCGCCACACGATCGGGTCGCGCACCGACGACGCCGCGGAGCTCGAGCGCACGATCCCCTACGTCTACTACCAGCACGAGATGCTGCGGGCGCTCGAGATCGTCGGGCTGGCCGGAGCGCCCGCGACCCGCCTCGAGCCGGCGCTC
This sequence comes from Rathayibacter sp. AY1E6, assembly GCF_002931115.1. Classification (NCBI taxonomy): domain Bacteria; kingdom Bacillati; phylum Actinomycetota; class Actinomycetes; order Micrococcales; family Microbacteriaceae; genus Rathayibacter; species Rathayibacter sp. AY1E6. The sequence continues at coordinate 39,759 of NZ_PSVK01000006.1, forward strand.
GCCGTGGATCCGGAGCGGCGGGACCGCCTCGCCGCCGCGCTGCCCGCGGGCGGCCCGCTGGTGCTGATCCACCCCGGCGCGACCGATCCCCGCCGGCGCTGGCCCGCCGCCTCCTTCGCCGCCGTGGCGACGGAGCTGCTGGCGGACGGCGCGCGCGTGCTGGTGGTGGGCGACGCCTCGGACGTGCCCGCCGCCGACGAGATCGTCACCGGAGCGCCGGGAGCGGTCTCCTGGGCGGGCGTCGTGGACCTCCCGGACCTCGCTCCGCTGCTCTCGCTCGCCGACCTCGTGCTCGGCAACGACTCCGGACCCCGCCATCTCGCCGCCGCGATCGGCGCTCCGACGGTCGGGGTCTTCTGGGTGGGCAACGCGATCAACGCCGCGGCCCTCGGGCGGCAGCGCCACCGGGTGCAGCTGAGCTGGACCACGCACTGCCCGGTCTGCGGGCGCGACGCCACGCAGGTCGGCTGGACCGCTCCGCGCTGCGAGCACGACGTCACGTTCGTCGGCGACGTGCGCGTCGAGGCGGTGCTCGAGGACGTCCGCGGGGTGCTCGCCTCCACCCGCTGAACCGCGAGACGCCGCCTCGGTACGCGACGCGCCGGGGTGTGCGGACCGAGGTGGCGTCTCGCGGCGGGGGATCCGGGGCGCGCCCGGATCAGCGGATCACGGCCAGGACGGCTCCTCCTCGTGCGTGATGACGAGCTCGCGGACCTCGCAGCCGCGCGGCTGGCCGAGGACGAACATGACGGCGTTCGCCACGTTCTCCGGATCGTTCAGCAGCGCGTCCGGGCCCGGCTTGTACTGCTCGTCGCGGTCGTCGAAGAAGCGCGTCTTCATGCCCGACGGGATCAGCGTGGTCACGCCGATCTCGCCCTTGGTCTCGGCCGCGAGCGCGCGGGTGAAGCCGAGCACGCCGAACTTCGAGGCGCAGTACGCGGTCGCGTCCGAGACGGCCTTGATCGCGAGCGAGGAGGCGACGGTGACGACGCGGCCGTGGGTCTCGGTGAGGAAGGGCAGCGCCGCCCGGACGACGGCCGCGGTTCCGAGGAGGTTGACGGAGATGACCCGCTCCCACTCCTCCGGCTCCACGTCCACGAGGCGGCCGCAGCGGTCGATGCCGGCCGCGGACACGACGGCGTCGAGCCCGCCGTGCTCGCGGGCGATCTCGACGACCGCCTTCTCGGCCTCGCGGGTCTTCGCGACGTCGACCTGGTAGGCGGCGACGCCCTTCTTCACCGACGAGACGTCGCGGTCGAGCACGATCGGGGTGCCGCCGGCGGCGGTGACCGCGGCGGCGACGGCCGCACCGAGCCCGGAGGCTCCTCCGGTGATCAGGACGCGGCCGATGGGGGTGGGAGTGGTGCTCATGGTTTCCTTCCGGGGGTGGTCTGCGGGCCTCGTGGGCCGCGGGTCAGCCGACGCGCGCGAGCGCGGCGGCGAGATGGGTGGTCGAGCGGCCCGGGTGGTACGGCACGGTCAGGACCCGGCCGCCCCACTCCGCCACCGTCGCCGTCTCGGGGAGGGACTCGGCGGAGTAGTCGCCGCCCTTCACCCAGACGTCGGGGCGGATGCGGCGCAGCGCCTCGTCCGGCGTGTCCTCGCCGAAGACCAGCACGGCGTCGACGCACTCGAGCGCGAGCAGCAGGTCGACGCGGTCGTCCTCGGGGATGATCGGCCGCGCCGCGCCCTTGAGGCGCCGGACGGAGTCGTCCGAGTTCAGGCAGACGATCAGGCAGTCGCCGAGAGCGCGTGCTGCGGAGAGGGTGCGGGCGTGGCCGGCGTGGAGCAGGTCGAAGCAGCCGCCCGTCGCGACCACCGTTCCTCCTGCCGCGCGGACGGACTCGGCGACGCGCAGGGCGTCCACCCCGCCGCCGTGGAGGGGTGCGGGGTCGGCGGGAGCGGAGAGGGAGGCGACCCCTCCCGCGAGGAGGTAGGCGCCGGCCGCGGCGACCGCCGCCTGCACCGCCTCCGAGGTGCTCGCGCCCTCGGCTAGGGCGACGGCGGCGGAGGCGGTGAACCGGTCGCCCGCGCCGCACGGGTCGGTGGGCGGCACGGCGACGGCCGGTGCGACGACCGGGACGCCGGCGCCGCGGGAGCGCAGCAGGGCGCCGGAGGATCCCATCGTCACGGTGACCGCACCGCAGCCCCAGCGCTCGAGGAGGGTGGTCGCGGCGGACTCGGCGCGCGTCACTCCGCGGCCGACGGCTCCCGAGAAGGCGGTGGCCTCGGCCAGGTTCGGGGTGGCGAGGGAGGTGGCGGCGACCGGCTGCGAGCCCCGCGGGTGCGGATCCCACACCAGCGGCACGGTGAGCGCATCGAGCGCCGTGCGGAGCGACGGCTCCTCGGTCAGGCGGCGGCCGTAGTCGGCGACGATCACGGCGTCGGCGTCGGCGAGCGCGGCGAGCATGGCGTCGGTGACGCCGGGGACGGGCGGCGTCTCGCAGCCGCGGTCGATCCGCACGACGGCCTGGCCGGAGGCGGCGACGCGGGTCTTCACCGGCGTCGGCGCTCCCGTGGATCCGGCGACCAGGCGGACGCCGGACAGCTCGGCGCGCAGCTCCGCCACGTCCGGATCCGAGTCCTCGGCGAGCGCGGTCACCAGCGTCACCTCGTGCCCGTCGCGGGCGAGCATCCGGGCGACGAGTCCGGCACCGCCGGCGCGGGCACTGCGGGCCGACACGTCGACCACGGGGACGGGGGCGTCCGGGCTCAGCCGCTCGGCGGGTCCGGAGAGGTCGACGTCGAGCATCACGTCGCCGACGACGACGAGGCGCAGGCGGCTCACGAGGCGGCCGCCGTCCGTGCGCGGATCCGGTGCTCGAAGGCCCGGCAGAGCGCGTGCACGAGCACCAGCTGCGCCTCCTGCACATTGGAGCCGTGGCCCTCGAGGGCGATCGCCTCGTCGCAGAGCTCGGTGAGCGGGTTCGGCCCCTCGCCGGTCAGCGCCCACGACCGGGCGCCTGCCGCACGGGCGGCCTCCGCGGCGTGGAGGAGGTTCGCGCTGCGTCCGCTGGTGGAGAGCAGCACCACGACGTCCCCCGCCCGGGCGTGCGCGGTGACCTGGCGCGAGAACACGTGGTCGAAGCCGTAGTCGTTGCCGATCGCGGTCAGGCTCGACGTCTCGGCGTGCAGCGAGATGGCGGAGAAGGGGACGCGGTCGCCGTCGAAGCGGCCGACGAGCTCGGCGGTGAGGTGCTGCGCCTCGGCCGCGGAGCCGCCGTTGCCCGCGGCGAGCAGGCGCGCGCCGGAGTGCAGGCGGTCGGCGAGCTCGACGCCCCAGGCGGCGATCCTGTCGGAGTGGCGCTCCAGCTGCGCGACCGCGTCGAGCGCGCGCGCCACGTGGTCGTCGACGAGGCGCCGGGCGGCGCCGGCCGGGGTGTCCAGAACGGTGTCGATGGTCGCGGTGTCGATGGTCATCGTCGCGGAGCCGCCTTCCGGGTGGTGGGGGATGAGGGTGCGCTCGTGGCGCCGGTGAGGAGCGACTCGTCGCCGAGGCCGGCGAGGGTCGTGACGTAGGCGCGCTCGGTGTCGGCGGCGACGCGGTCCCAGGAGTAGCGGGACTCGACGCGCTCGCGGCCGGCGGCTCCGTAGGCGCGGGCGCGGTCGTGGTCCTCCAGCAGCGAGCCGAGGGCGGCGGCCAGGGCGACCGGGTCGCGCGGGGGCACGTGCACGCCGGTGACGTCCTCGACCACGGTGTCGATCAGGCCGCCCACGGAGGAGGCGACGACCGGCACGCCGCAGGCCATCGCCTCGAGCGGAGTGATGCCGAACGGCTCGTACCAGGGCGCGCAGACCACGACGTCGGCCGAGCGGAGCATCGCGGGCATCTCGGTCTGCGAGAGCTGGCCGACGAAGTCGACGCGGTCGGCGACTCCGAGGCTCTCGGCCACGCCGTGCAGCCGCTGGTACTCGGGGTCCGCCGTCAGCGCGTCGCCGGAGCCGGAGCCCCCGACGACGACGAGCTCGGCGTCGTGGCCGGCCGCGACCAGGTGCGCGAGCGCCTCGATCGCGATGCCCATTCCCTTGCGCGGCACCAGCCGGCCGATGGTCATCAGCCGCGAGCGCTCGCCGCGCGGCGCGACAGGGCCCTCGACGGAGAACCGGTCGATGTCGACTCCGCAGGGCACCACCGAGATGCGCGAGGTCGGCACGCCGAGCCCCTTGAGCTCGAAGGCCTCGTCCGAGCAGGTGGCGACGATGCCGTCGGCCTTCTGGCCCACGCCGGGCTCGAGCCAGGCGCGCTCCTCGGGGCTGGTGTCGAGCGCGCCCTGCTGGCGGCGCTTGACGACGCCCAGCGCGTGGAAGGTGTGGAAGACCGGTACGCGCCGCCCTGTGGCGCGCTCCACCCGCTCGGAGGCGTCGAGCGCGGCGACTCCGGACATCCAGAAGTGGCTGTGCACGAGGTCCGGCCGCTCCTGCAGCCACTCCTCGGCGAGGTCGACGGCGAAGTCGCCCATGAAGGGCAGCAGCTCGTCCTTCGACACCCGGCTCGGCGGGCCTGCGTCGATGTGCACCACCTCGACGCCCGAGGTGAAGGGCACACGCCGGGGGAGGGAGGGGTCGTCGCGGCGGGTGTAGACGACGACGCGGTGGCCGCGGCGGGCGAGAGCGTCGGCGAGGGCCGCCACGTGGACGTTCTGGCCGCCGGCGTCGACGCCGCCGAGGGTCGCCAGCGGGCTCGCGTGCTCCGAGACCATGGCGATCGTGAGCGCGGGCGCGGCGGAGAGGTGCTGCTTCATCGGGTGCTCCCTTCCAGAGCGGGCTCCGGCGACCGGCGTCCGGGGAGGTCGGCGAGGACCTCGTCCCAGTCGTGGTGGAACCGGGCGAGGCCGTAGCGCGCGAGCGCGGCCTCGCGGGCGACGGCGCCGGCGCGGGCGGCGCGGTCCGGGTCCTCGACGAGCGCCCGGGCCGAGGCGACGAGGGAGTCGAGGTCGTTCGAGACCGCTCCGGCCTCGGGCGGGACGGCGCGCCCCGCCTCCGTCACATCGAGCGCGACGACGGGCATCCCGAGGTGCATCGCCTCCAGCAGCGCGAGGCCGAGGGAGGTCCAGCGGAACGGGTGCAGGTAGACCCGGCGTCGAGCCAGCGCGGCGTGCATCTTCTCAGTGCGGACGTCGCCGAGGACAGTGACGTCCTCCAGGCCCGGCAGCTCGGCGAGCCGGTCGGTCTTCATCCCGAAGACGTCCAGCGGAGCGACGGCGCCGAAGCGGGGGAGCAGGTCGGTGCCGGCGACCCGGCCGCGGCGGACGGGCTCGTTGACGACCACGCCGAAGTGCGGCAGCGCGCCGGTGTAGAGGGGGCCCGGGTCGTGGATCCCGTGCTCGATCACCGTGGTCCGGGTCGATCCGGTGTCCCACATCAGGGCGTTGAAGTGGGTGACGTGGACGATCAGCAGGTCGTCGCGGTCGGCGAGCGGGTGGCGGTTGTCCGGCACGTTCCCACGCGGGGTGTTGTGCTCGACGTAGACGGCGGGCACGTCGCGGCCGAGGCGTCGCCCGAGCAGGCGCTCGGCCTCGGCGAGCTCCTCGGGACGCTGGAGGAGGACCGCGTCGACGTCGGCGTCGTGCAGCTCCTCGGGCGCGATCTCGGCGGCGCTCGGCCAGTCGCGGCCGCCGGTGCCCAGGCCCCAGCCGTCGCGGGCCGGAGTCGTGGGGAGCAGGTAGGTGTGGGCGCCGCGGACGAAGGCGTCCGCCCAGCCGCCGTGCACGTGCCAGAGCAGGATCCTCATGCGATGGCCTCTCTCGGGGAAGTCGTGGGTCGGAGTCGGAGGGCGGCGGCGACCGCCTCCTCGGCGCTCACCCCCGCGAGGCACGGATGGCCGGGGACGGGGCACACGCGGGCGCGCGAGCCGGCGCAGCGCGCCTCCTGGTCGCCGAGCAGCGCGATCGGGACGCCGTAGGGCGCCCAGCGCACGGCCGGGACGACCGGCGCGAAGAGGCTGACCACGGGGGTGCCGACCGCGGCGGCGAGGTGCGCGGGGCCGGTGTTGCCGCAGATCACGACCTCGGCGCCGGCCAGCACCTCGGCGGCGCCGGGGAAGTCCGTCGCCCCGCCGAGGTCGATGCCGCGGGAGCCCGCGACCTCGGCCGTGAGGGAGCGCTCGCCCGGGCCGCCGGTGACGACGACGGCGAGGCCCGCGTCCGCCAGCAGCTCGACGGCGCGGGCCGCGTTCGCCGCTGGCCAGGCGCGGGCGGGGACGGCTGCCCCGGGGTGCACGACGGCGTAGGGGCCGATCCCCTCGAGAGCGGCGGGAAGCACGCCTTCGCGGCGCACGCGGAGCCGTCCGTCGTCGCCGGCGGGCAGCGCGAAGCCGGCCGCCGCCGCGATCGCGAGCGCGCGCTCCGGTTCCGGCTGGTCCTCCTCGAGGGTCTCGCCCGGGACGAGGCGCACATCGAGCAGGGCGCCCGCGAAGTCGACCGAGGCGCCCGTGATGCGGGCGACACCGGCGAGGCGGAGCAGCAGGGCCAGCGGCAGCGGCGACTGGTGGAAGGAGGTGAGGATCACGGCCTCGTCCGGCGCGAACTCCTCGACCATCGCGCGCAGCTCGTCGACGAGCTCGTCGTCGACGGGGCGGGAGGCGTCGCCGATCCACGGGCACCACCAGGTGCGGACGGAGGAGGGACCCGGCAGCAGCGCGGCCGCGGGCGCTCCCTGCGGACCGCTCAGCAGCAGCACCTCGGCGTCGGCCGCGATCGCGCGAACGGCGGGTCCGCACAGCAGGACGTCTCCCGCGCTGTCCAGGCGGGCGACGAGCACGCGGCGCCTCACTCGGCGTCCTCGTCGGGCTGCATCGCGAGCAGCAGCTCGACCGCCTCGAGGAGCGTCGCCGCCTGCAGCGGAGCGGCGTCCACCTCCTCGGCGCGGGTGATCGGAGTCGGCACCAGCACTCCACGGGCGCCGGCCGCGGCGGCGGCGCCGACGTCGGCCCCGATGTCGCCGATCACGGCGAGGGACCGTGCCGGCAGTCCCAGCTGCTCGGCGGCGCCGAGCACCATGCCGGGCCGGGGCTTCCGGCAGGAGCAGCCGTCCTCCGGGCCGTGGGGGCAGAGCATCCACACGTCGAAGCCGCCGAAGAGCTCGTCCACGCGCCGGTTCACCGCGTCGGCCTGGCCGCGGTCGATGATCCCGCGTGCGATCCCGGACTGGTTGGTGACCACGCCCACGGCCAGCCCCGCCTCGCGCGCCCGCTCGACCGCGGCGAGGGCGGTGGGCATCGGGGAGACCTGCGCCGGGTCGCCGTTGTAGGGCACGTCGACCACGAGCGTCGCATCGCGGTCGAAGAGGATCCCCCGCAGGCGCGGGGCCCTCGCGCGCTCGTCGGCGCTCCGGGAGGAGGAGTCGTTCACCTTCTCCTCGTACCCCTCGACCGGGGATGTAAACCCCCTTCCGGCGAAGTCGGTCCCTCCGGGCGCGTCGCTCGCATCTGCGGGCGGCGCGTCTGAGGTGCGCGCAGCGGGGTACGGGGACTCCGACAGGAAGGAGGCGCCGTGCGCGCTCTCACCGCCCCGGACGGGACTCCGGAGATCCTCGCGCTGCGCGCCCTCAAGCTCGGCGACCTGCTCGTCGCCGTCCCGGCGCTCAAGGCCCTGCGCCGCGGCTTCCCGGACCACCGGCTGATCATGGCGACCACGCCCTGGCTCGAGCCGATCGTCGACCTGGTCGAGGGCGTGGACGCGCTCGTGCCCACCCTCCGCGGACTCGACGACCCGCTGCCGATGGCCGCCGGCCGGGTCGAGCTCGGCGTGAACCTCCACGGCAACGGCCCGGAGTCGCGGCTGCGGCTGCGCGAGATCGCGCCCGAGCGCACGCTCGAGTTCCGCGTCCCGACGCTGGACCCGGGCGCGGGCCCGGAGGACCCGCGGCCGCTCTGGATCGACGGCGAGCTGGAGCGCGCCCGCTGGGCCCGCCTGGTGAACTCGATCGGTCTCGACGCCGACCCCGAGGACGTCGCGATCGCCGTCCCGGAGGAGCCCGCCTCGGCCCCCGGAGCCGCCGTCGTGCACATCGGGGCCTTCTACGGCTCGCGCGAGTGGCCGGAGGAGCGCTTCGCCGCGGTGGCCCGCTCCCTCACCGCCGAGGGGCACCGCGTCGTCTACACCGGGGGCGCGAACGAGGCCGACCGCGCCCGCCGCGTCGCCGAGCTCGCCGGCACGGGCGAGGTGCTGGCGGGGGAGCTCTCGCTCAGCGGGTTCGCCGCGGTCGTCGCGGCCGCCGAGGTCGTGGTGACCGTCGACACCGGAGCCGCGCACCTCGCCTCCGCGTACGGCGTCCCCTCGGTCGTGATCTTCGGTCCGGCACCGCCCGAGGCCTGGGGCCCTCCGGCCTCGGGGCCGCACGTCGTGCTGACCGACGCCTCCCTCCGCCGCGGCGACGTCTTCTCCGCCGAGCCGGACCCGGCGCTGCTCGCGGTCCAGGTCGACGACGTCCTCGCCGCCCTCTCGTCGCTCCCGTCGCGTGCCGAGGGCCACCTCAGGCGGACTTCAGCCGCGTCGCCGGTCGGACCGGAGTGACCGTGGCCACGCGGGCCCGGGGAGCGCGAGGCTGATGGCTGCGCGAGGGGGCGCCGAGCCGGTCGGCGAGCTGCGCGAGGATCCGCCGCTGCAGGCGCGAGACCTGCATCTGCGTCGTCCCCAGCGCGTCGGCGATCTGCTGCTGGGTCCGCTCCTCGACGAAGCGCATGCGCAGGAGCTCGCGCTGGCCCTCCTCGAGCTCGGCGAGGGCCTCGGCGAGCCCGTGCCGCCGGTCGATCTCGAGCAGCCGCTCGTCCTCGCCGCCGAGGGTGTCGCCCAGGCCGACGCCGCCCTCGCCCACGGTCTCGTCGAGGGAGAGCGGATGCCCCGCGAGGCGCGCGTCGGCCACCTCCGTCGCGTCCACTCCGAGGCGGCGGGCGATCTCCTGGTCGGTGGGGTGACGGCCGAGCTCCTGCGCGAGCTCGTCGGCGACGACGGCGGAGCGGCGGTGCAGCTCCTGCACGCCGCGCGGCGGCCGGATCATCCAGCCGAGGTCGCGGAGGTGGCGCTTGAGCTCGCCGGTGATCGTGGGGACGGCGAACGCGGCGAAGCTGTCGCCGCGCTCGGGAGTGAAGCGGCGGGCGGCCTTCACGAGGCCCACGTAGGCGACCTGGCGCAGATCCGCCCAGTCGCCTCCGCTCCGGGAGACCCGGCGGGCCATGGCCTCGGCCAGGCCCAGGTGGTCGAGCACGATGCGCTCGCGGATGCGCGCGCCCTCGGCGGCCTCCGCGCTCACCGCGGCCTGGAAGAGCGAGAGCGTGCGGGCGTCCTTCTCCTCCCGTGCCGCCTCGGTGAGGGCGCTCGGGCGGTCGGTGCGGGGGTCGAGATCGATCGTGCTCATCAGTGCTCCTTCCGGGCACGCTCGCGCGGAGGCCCGGCGCGGCCTGCGGTGCGGCGCTCGGGCCCTCTCGACGAGAGGCCCGGGGTCAGCGCACCACTGCTCCTGCTCGCTCGGGGAGTCCGTTGACTCGGAGCAGTGCTGTCCGGTAGAAGCAGTCGCCGCGAGGCGCGCACCGTGCCCGGGGCGGAGGCGCCACGGCCCCCGCGATCCCGGGCGCCGCACCGGCTCCCGCCGGTAGGATCGGCCTCGTATGTCTGAGCTCACCCCGCCCCAGGAAAGCGCGCCGGACGCGCACCCGTTCACGACCGCGACCGGGAGCGACGTCCGCGTCCGCTTCTGCCCCTCGCCGACCGGGACCCCGCACGTCGGCCTCATCCGCACCGCCCTGTTCAACTGGGCGTACGCGCGCCACACCGGCGGCACGTTCGTCTTCCGCATCGAGGACACGGACGCCGCCCGCGACAGCGAGGAGAGCGTGGAGCAGATCCTCGACGCGCTGCGCTGGCTGAAGCTCGACTGGGACGAGGGCGTCGGAGTCGGCGGCCCGCACGGCCCGTACCGGCAGTCCGAGCGCACCGATGTCTACCTCGACGTGATCGCGCGCCTGACGGCCTCGGGGCACCTCTACGAGAGCTACTCCACGGCCGAGGAGATCGACGCGCGCAACGAGGCGGCCGGCCGCGCGAAGCAGCACGGGTACGACAACCACGACCGCGATCTCACCGAGGAGGAGCGCGCCGCCTTCCGCGCCGAGGGCCGCGCCCCGGCGCTGCGCCTGCGCGTGCCGGACGCCGACCTGTCCTTCGACGACCTGGTCCGCGGCCCGATCACGTTCCCCGCCGGCTCCTTCAGCGACTTCGTCGTGGTGCGCCCCAACGGCCAGCCGCTCTACACGCTGGTGAACCCGGTCGACGACGCGATCATGCAGATCACCCACGTGCTGCGCGGCGAGGACATCCTCCCCTCGACCGCCCGGCAGATCGCGCTGTACCACGCGCTGATCGACATCGGAGTGACGACCTTCGTCCCGCGCTTCGGGCACCTCCCGTATGTGATGGGCGACGGCAGCAAGAAGCTCTCCAAGCGCGATCCGTCCTCGAACATCTTCCACCACCGCGACCGCGGCTTCATCCCGGAGGGCCTGGTCAACTACCTCGCCCTGCTCGGCTGGTCGCTCACGCACGACCGCGACGTCTTCTCGATCGACGAGATGGTCGCCGCCTTCGACGTCGCCGACGTGAACCCCAATCCGGCCCGCTTCGACCTCAAGAAGGCCGAGTCGATCAACGGCGACCACATCCGCCTCCTGGCCGTCGACGACTTCACCGAGCGGACGATCCCGTACCTCGTGGCGGCCGGAGTGCTCGCGGGCGAGCCGACCGCCGAGCAGCGCGCGGTGCTCGACGCCGCCGCGCCCCTCGTGCAGGAGCGGATCGGCCTGCTCGGGGAGGCCCCCGGCATGCTCGGGTTCCTCTTCACCGCCTCCGACGCGCTCGAGTACGACGAGGACGCGCTGAAGGGCCTGCCCGCGAACGCCGGCGAGGTGCTCGCCGCCTCGATCGGCGCTCTCGAGCTCGTCCCCGCGTCCGAGTGGCTGACGGCCTCGATCCAGGAGGCGCTCGCCTCCGCGCTGATCGAGGGCCTCGGCCTCAAGCCCCGCATCGCCTACGGGCCGCTGCGCACCGCGGTCTCCGGGCGCCGCGTCTCGCCGCCGCTGTTCGAGTCGATGGAGATCCTCGGCAAGCAGGAGTCGATCGCCCGCCTCGACCGCCTGGGCGCTCACCTCGGCGCCTCCCGGCAGGCCTGACCGTGGCGGAGACGGTCGGCGGACGCTACGACGTCGTCGTGATCGGCGGGGGCCCCGCCGGGCTCTCCACCGCGCTCAACCTCGTCCGGGCGCGCCGCAGCGTGCTGCTGCTCGACAGCAACCGCCCGCGGAACGCCGCGACCCTGCACTCGCACGGGTTCCTCACCCGCGACGGCATCTCGCCGCTCGAGCTGCGCCGCCTCGGCCGCGAGGAGTTCGAGCGCTACGAGGCCGCCGAGGTGCACAACGCCCTCGTCACGTCGGTCGAGCGCTCCGGCGGCGAGTTCGTGGTCGGCGCGCGCGGCGTGCGCGGCAGCGCCGACCGCTCCGTCGTCGCCACCGCCGTCGTGGTCGCCGCGGGACTGCTCGAGACGCCGCCCGCGCTCCCCAGCCTGCGCGCCTACTACGGCACCGCCGTGCACAGCTGCATGGAGTGCGACGGCTACGAGAAGGCGGGGGAGGCGCTCGCCCTGATCGGCGAGACCGACGACCTCGCGGAGCGGGCCATGCTCCTCTCGCAGTGGTCGACCGACCTGATCGTCTTCACCAACGGCGTCGGGACGGTGAGCGACGCCGACGAGTCGCTGCTCGCCTCCATCGGCATCCGGGTCGACCGGCGCCCGGTCGCCGACCTCGCCGGGGAGCGCGCCGAGATGACCGGCGTCCGCCTCGTCGACGGCGACGTCGTGCCGCGCACCGGCGCGTTCGTCCGCCCCGTCTGGACGCCCGCGCTGGACTACCTGGACGCGGCCGGCCCCGACCGCGACGCCGACGGCTTCCTCCGCGTCGACGCCGGTGGCCGCACGTCCGTCCCCGGCCTCTACGCCGCCGGCGAGGTCACCCCTCCCGGCCCGCAGCAGCTGATCGTCGCCGCCGGATCGGGCGCCCAGGTCGCCTCCGCGATCAACCGCGACCTCGTCCGCGCCCGCCTCGGCGAGGCCGCCCCGGAGTCCGAGGGCAGCGTCGTCCGCGGCTCGATTTGAGCGGGATGCCCGCGTAGGGTACTGTCGTCTCTCGGCGCTCGGGTCTCGATCCGGTCGCCGCCTGGTCCCGGGATCACCTTCGGATGACCATTGGGGTATGGTGTAATTGGCAACACGGCTGATTCTGGTTCAGTTGTTCTTGGTTCGAGTCCAGGTACCCCAGCACTGCTCTCCTCCGCGGCACTCCGCGCGACGCCCTCGTTCGTGGCGTCCTTCTCCGGGCCCGCCCCCTCGTGATCCGCTCTCGGCGGCGTCCGCAGTATCCCCCCTCCGGCCGACGCGGCCGTCCGAGGCGCTGTGACACGATGGAACCTGTACGTCTCTCAGGTACCCGCGTCGCGCGGGTCGGACGAAAGGTCGCCCGCCCATGGAACCGGATCTCCTCTGGATCGTCCTCGCCGGAGTCGCCGTCGGCGCACTCCTGCTGATCGCCCTCATCGGCTTCTTCCTCTTCCGCGCCTGGTACCAGGTGCCGCAGGCCGACGAGGCGATCGTGATCGTCGGGAAGAAGCAGAAGGGCGAGGACGGCCTCACCTCGAACATGACCGTCATCACCGGCGGCGGCGCGTTCGTGAACAAGCTGACCCAGCGGTCCGACCGCATCTCGCTGCGCTCCCGCCAGATCAAGATGGAGCCGGTCGCGCAGACCAAGAACGGCGTGACCATCCACCTCGCGGGCGTCGCCCTGGTCAAGATCGGGTCCACGGCTGACCAGGTCCGCGCCGCCGCCGAGCGCTTCGCGTCGCAGGACCAGTCCATCGACGTCTTCACGACCGAGCAGCTCGAGGGCGCCCTCCGCGGCGTCGTCGCGAAGCTCAGCGTCGAGGAGGTCATGCAGGACCGGCAGAAGCTGGGAGACGAGATCGCCGAGGGCATCAAGGGCGACCTGCTCGCCCAGGGCCTCGTCCTCGACTCCTTCGCCATCCAGGGCGTCACCGACCGCAACGGCTACATCGAGGCGCTCGGAGCGCAGGAGATCGAGCGCGTCCGCCGCGAGGCCGACGTCGCGCGGATCAACGCGGCCCGCGAGGTCAAGGCTCGCCAGCTGGCCACGGACGAGGCGAACCTGATCGAGCAGACCGCCTACGACAAGAACACCGCCGCCGCGAAGTCCGAGGTCGGCCGCGCCAACGCCGAGGCCGAGCAGGCCGAGAACCTGGCCCGCGCCGAGCGCGAGCAGGCCGTCCTCGTGCAGCGCGCCGAGAACCGGCAGGCCGAGCTCGACGCCGACGTCAAGCGCGTCGCGGACGCCGAGAAGTACCGCCGTCAGACCGAGGCCGACGCCGACGCCTACGGACGCGAGAAGAAGGCCGAGACGGACCGCCAGGTCGCGCAGCAGGTCTCGGACGCCGAGGCGTACGCCGTCCAGCGCCAGGCGGAGGCGCGCCAGGCGTCCGCCGCCGCCGAGGCCGCCGCCGTGAGCGCCCGCGCCGAGGCCGAGGCCCACGCACTGCGGGCCAAGGCGGGCGCAGAGGCCGAGGCGCTGCGCGCGAACGCGACCGCCGAGGCGGAGGCCATCCGCGCGAAGGGCGAGGCGAGCGCGGCGGCCATCGCGGCCGAGGCGGAGGCGCTCCGCGAGAATCAGGAGGCGATCCTGGGTCGCGAGCTCATCGGGCAGCTGCCCTCGCTCATGGCCGAGTTCGCGAAGGGCTACCAGAACGTCGGCTCGGTGACGCTGATCGGCGGCGACACCGCCGGCACCCACATCGCGCGCGAGCAGGCGGCGGGTCTCGCCGCGACGTTCGACAGCGTCAGGTCGGCGACCGGCGTCGACCTCGGCGCGATCCTCCAGGGCCAGGCCTTCGGCCGGGGGATGGCGACCGGCGGCACCGTCGTTCCGACCGGCGCGTCGGTGGCGACCGGATCGGGTGACGCCCCGCGTCCGTCCGGCACCGGCGACCCGACCGCCGTCGCCTCCACGAGCTGACCGCAGGGTCCCGCTGATTTCCGGCGGTTCCACCACCGCCGCCGTGCTCGTCGGTGGGCACCCGTCGGCGTCCGCCCTCGAGCACGGCGTGCGGCGTTCTGCGCGACCGGGTCGTGCCCCTGCCCGGCGTCGAGCGGCCCCGCTCAGACCAGCGGCTTGCGCATCTGCAGGGACGTCGTCTCGTAGCCGAGCGACTCGTACAGAGCCCGCGCGGCGGTGTTGAAGCCGAACAGGTTCAGCGCGAGGGCGGAGCCGCCCTGGGAGCGGACGTGCGACTCCGCGAGCAGCATCGCCGCCCGGCCGAGGCCGCGGCCGCGCTCGGCGGCGTCGATCTGCACGTCCCAGACGTACCCGACGCCCTCGAGTCCGCTCGGGTGCGGGCCGAGCCAGAGCGACCCGACCGCGCGGCCGTCCTCGGAGACGAGGAGCACGTCGTGCCCGGCGGCGGGGGAGCCGCCCGGGAAGTACTTCTCGTACGAGGCGTCGGCGTTGCGCGTCGCGGCCGCCTCGTCGTCGCCCGCGAGCATCCGGTCCTCGATGTACGCCGAGCGCTGCACCCGCATCCAGATGGCGAGAGCGGCGGCGGGCATCGGCTCGAGCGTGACGGTCATCCCCTCACGATCCCACTCCTCGCCCGCCTCCCGCGATCGATCCGTCGCGAACGGCCCGCACGGGATCCGCGGACGGGCCGCTCGCGACGGATCGCCGCCGGCCCGGATCAGTCCGGGGTCCGCTCCGCGTGCTTCCGCTTCCCCAGGCGGGTGGCGAGGAACAGCAGCGTCCCCACGACCACGTAGCCCGCTGTCGCCAGCCAGACCACGCCCGTCTGCTGCGTCAGCAGCACCACGCTCGCGATGGTCGCGAGCACCGGCACCACGCGCGGCACGGAGTAGTGGGCGTGGTCGACGCGGTCCTTCTTCAGCACCAGCACCGAGACGTTCGCCGCGATGAACACCAGCAGGAGCAGCAGCACCGTCGTCTCGGCGAGGGTGCCGACGTCGCCGATGAGGCTGAGCAGCATCGTCACTCCGCCGACGACCACGATCGACACCCACGGCGTGCGGCGGCCCGGCAGCACCTTCCCGAAGGCGCTCGGCAGCAGCCCGGAGGTGGCGAGCCCGAAGCCGACCCGCGACGCCATCACCATGAACAGCAGAGCGCCGTTCGCGATGGCGACGAGCGCGATCAGGCCGAACAGCCACGGCGGCACCGCCACTCCGCTCGCCGCGACCACGTCCAGCAGGGGACCGCTGGAGGCCGCGAGCTCGTCGTTCGGCAGCACGATCACGGCGCCGAGCGCGATCAGGAGGTAGACCACGGCGGCGGTGATCAGCGCACCGAAGAGGGCCCGCGGGTAGACCTTCGAGGGGTTCCGCACCTCCTCGGCCATGTTCGCCGCGGCCTCGAATCCGAGGAACGAGAAGAAGGCGACGATCGAGGCGGCGAACGCCCCCTGCAGCGGAGCGACGTCGGGGTTGAACTCGAGCACGCGGGAGGCGTCGCCGTCGCCGGAGCCGAAGAAGACCGCGGCGCAGACGATGACGATGACCAGTCCGCTCACCTCGATCACCGAGGCGACCAGGTTCGCGGTCAGCGACTCCTTCACACCGCGCAGGTTCACCAGGGTGAGGATCGCGATGAAGACGATCGCGGTCGGGATCGGCGGCACGTCCAGCAGAGCCCCGAGGTAGTCGCCCGCGAACGCGTTCGCCAGGGAGGCCGCCGTCGTGATGCCGGACGCCATCATCAGGAAGCCGATCAGGAACGAGAGGTACGGCTTCCCGAATGCGCGGTCCACGTAGCGCGCCGCCCCTCCGGCGTGCGGGTACTTGGTGATCAGCTCGGCGTACGTGCCCGCCGTGAGCAGGGCGACGACCAGCGCGATCAGCAGCGGCAGCCAGATCACGCCGCCCACGTCCTCGGCCATCGTGCCGACCAGGGTGTAGATGCCGGCGCCGAGCGTGTCGCCCACGATGAAGGCGAACAGCAGCGGCCCGGTGATCACCCGCTTGAGCGACGCCTTCCCGGGAGCGGTCTCGGCGGTGTCCGTCGTGTCGGTCATCCGGACACTTCACCGAAGCGGAGGGTCCGAGCGCAAGCCTCGCCGCCCGATCGCTGCGAGATTTCTCATCATCGCGACCCGTGTGGCAGGGGCCCGGGCGGCGAGGACTCCCACAGCGCGCGGATCCCGGGACTCGGGCGATCGGCCGCATCAGAGGGAGCGGACCCGGTGCGCACAGGGTGAACAGGGGGCGACCCGCGCGTGCCGCCGCGCGCCCGCACTGGGTAGGCTGGAGCGCTTCGTCGTGAGTGGAGCGGTCGCGGAGGAATCATGGGCAAGAAGCGCAACCAGGGACGATCCGGAGGCGGTCAGGGCGGGGCCGGCGGTCAGGGCGGCGGCCGCACGGCCGAGACCGCGCTGATGGTGCGGTTCCGCAGCTGGTACCGCTCGCACCTCGCCGAGGTGGGCATGCAGCACGAGCACCTCGAGGCCGACGAGGCCGTCGAGGTGCTGACCGACCTCTTCGCGATGACCCGCGACCTGCGCCCGCGCGGCTCCTTCGCCCAGCCCGACGCCGAGCTGCTCGAGGCCGTCTTCGACCAGATCGAGGCCGACCTGTCGGGGGAGGAGAGCGAGGCCGACCTCGACGACACCCTCTTCACCGTCGCCGAGGTCGTCGAGCACTTCCTCGACTTCCTCACCGACGAGGACCTCTGGACCGGCACCGACGAGGAGCTGGACGAGTGCCAGGCCGTCCTCGACGAGGTCCTCGACCTCGCCGGCTCCTTCGTGGAGGCCGTGCTCGACGACCTCGCCGAGCTCGACGAGGTCCCGGCCGAGGAGCAGCTCTCCGCCGTGCGCGCCACCGCTCTCGTGCACGCCGCCGACGTCGTGGTCGAGCACCTCGCCGCCGACGACGGCGCGACCCTCACCGAGCGGGCCGCCCGCGAGATCGCGGTCGAGGCGGGCATCTCCTCCGCGGGATCCACCCCGAGCGACGACTCCGTGCGCATCCCGGTCTCGGCCTGGTGGGACGCGCTGGTCGGCTCCGCCGTGCTCGAGC
The DNA here is from genome assembly GCF_002931115.1 of Rathayibacter sp. AY1E6. Classification (NCBI taxonomy): domain Bacteria; kingdom Bacillati; phylum Actinomycetota; class Actinomycetes; order Micrococcales; family Microbacteriaceae; genus Rathayibacter; species Rathayibacter sp. AY1E6. The sequence continues at coordinate 56,895 of NZ_PSVK01000006.1, forward strand.
AGGAGGGATCCGCCGCAGGTCTCGGCGAGGCCGCCGTGCTCTGGCGCAGCTCCGACGCGCACGAGGCCGCCGCCGAGCGCGTCGCCTACGTCGCCCGCTTCCTCGAGCAGTGGATCCTCAGCGCCCAGACCGCGCTGGCGGCCGCCGACACCGAGGACGGCGCCTTCTCCCCGGAGGAGCGCGCGGTCACCACCACCGATGCCGTACTGGTCCGCATCGCCGTCGCCTGCCAGGCCGAGATCCACCCGGGCCTGGTCGTCGGCGAGCTGGTCGACGAGCTGGCCGCCGACTCCGGAGTCTCGCTCGACGAGGCCCTCGACGAGCGCGAGCGCATGGTCGGCACGGCCGAGCGGATGCTCGACGACACCGCCGAGCTCGGCCTGCTGCTGCACTCGCCCGAGTTCGGCTACGCCGTGCCGGAGGGCCTGGCGCCCGTCCTCGCCTCCGTCGTCCGCGCGACGGTCGTCCTCCTCGGCGAGCGCGAGGCCACCCGCCTCGAGATCCTCGACGAGGCGACCCAGGACACGGCGACGGCCTACGCGCTCCACGTCGCCCTGCTCGGGACCAAGCCCGTCGTCTGGCGACGCCTCGAGCTCTCCTCCGAGTCGTCGCTGCGCGATCTGCACCTCGCGCTCCAGCTCTCGCTGGGCTGGACCGACGCGCAGCCGCACTACTTCAGCGTCGGCGTGCCCGACGAGGAGCAGGCTCCGATCGGCTCGCCGTCCGACGCGGAGGAGTTCGGCGCCGACCTCGTGGACGAGGCGGGCGTCGCGCTCGCCGAGGTGCTCGAGCAGGAGCAGGACGAGCTCTTCTACGTCTACGACCTCGAGGACGAGTGGCGCCACGTGATCCGCCTGGAGTCGATCGCGCCGCTGTCGTCGGCTCTGCCGCGCTGCACGGGCGCGCGCGGCGCGGCTCCGCTCGACGTGCCGGGAGGCCCCGCGGCCTGGGCCGATACGGTGCGGGCGGCGACGGACCCGTCCTCGGCCGACCACGCGGAGGCGCTCGAGGCTCTCGGCCTCGCCGCCGGAGCCTCGTTCGATCCGGCCGCGGTCGACGTCGACGGCATCAACCGCTCGCTCGGACTCCTGCGCTCCGCCGTCTGACGCCCCGCCGGAGGGCATCACCGGCGGAGGCCCCCGCTCCCGCTCACCGCGGGCGGCGGGGGCCTCCTCCGGTGCGGGGCGTCACGGGGTGAGCAGCAGCTTGCCGATGTGTCCGGAGGAGCGCATCACGTCGTGCGCCCGCTCGGCCTCGGCGAGCGGGACCACCTCGTCCACCACCGGGCGCACCGTCCCGGCGGCGACCAGCGGCCAGACCTCCGCGCGCACCTGCGCGACGATCGCGCGCCGCTCCTCCAGGGGCCGGGCGCGGAGGGTCGTGGCGTGCACCGCCCCGCGCTTGCGCATCAGCACCCCGAGGTCGAGCGAGCCCAGCGCACCGGACTGGTTGCCGATGAACACCACGCGCCCGCCCACGGCCAGCGCCTCCAGGTCTCGGGCCAGGTAGTCGCCGCCGACGGGGTCGAGGATCACGTCGACGCCGCGCCCGCCGGTCGCCTCGCGGATCCGCTCGACGAAGTCCTCCTCGTGGTAGTCGATCAGGACGTCGGCCCCGAGCGCGCGGCACGCCTCGAGCTTGCGGGCGCTGCCGGCCGTGACGGCGACGCGGGCGCCGAGGGCGGCGGCGATCTGGATGCCCGTGGTCCCGATCCCGCTCCCGCCGCCGTGGAGGAGGACGGTGTCGCCGGATCCGAGCCCGGCCACCATCACGAGGTTCGACCAGACGGTGGACGTCGTCTCCGGGAGGGCGGCGGCCGAGACGAGGCCGACGCCGTCCGGCACCGGCAGCACCAGGCCCGCGTCGACCGCGACGTACTCCGCGTAGCCGCCGCCGGAGAGCAGCGCGCAGACCTCGTCGCCCTCCGCGAACCCGGTCGCGTCCTCGCCGAGCGCGACGACCGTGCCGGACACCTCCATGCCGAGGATCTCGGAGGCGCCGGGCGGCGGCGGGTAGACCCCGCCGCGCTGGCCGAGGTCGGCGCGGTTGACGCCGGCGGCCGCCACGCGGACGAGGACCTCGCCGGGTCCGGGGGAGGGCGTCGGCACCTCCTCCAGCACGAGTCGGGAGTCGGGGCCGGGGTTCTCGATGCGGATCGCCTGCATGAGGGGGATGCTACGCCGCGGGCCTCGGCGCTCGCGGTGCTCCCGTCCGGCGAGGGGCCGGCTCAGCGCTGCTCCGCCAGGAACGCCAGCACCGCGTCCTTGAAGCCCCGCGCGGGCACGGTGCTGGTGTGGTCGCGGCCGGGGACGCTCACGAACCGCGCCCCCGCCTCCGCCGCCAGCAGCTCTCCGCCGGGAGCGATCGGATCCGCGCCGCCGGTCACGAGCAGCGTCGGCAGGCCGGGGTGCCGCCCGTGCTCCGGGTGCGCCCCGCCGCGGACGCCGTCGGCCACCGCCACCAGTGCCGCGAGGTCGTTGCCCTGCACGCCCTCCGCCATGCCGATGAAGGCGCGGGTGAAGCCGTCGTCGATCTCGCCGCCGGAGGCGACGCGGGCCCGGGCCGCCTCCGCGTCGAAGGAGCGGAGGGGCTCGCCCACCGTCAGCCCGCCGAGGCTCAGCGATGCGAGCCGCTCCGGGTGCTCGAGCCCCAGCACCCAGCTCATCCGGGCGCCGAGGGAGTAGCCGAGGACGTGAGGCGCGTCGAGGTCGTAGGAGTCGAGCACCCGCACCAGGTCGGCCACCATGGCGTCCACGCCGTAGGAGTCGGAGTGGTGCGGCTTCTCGCTCGCGCCGTGCCCGCGCTGGTCGAGCGCGACGACGCGGTACCCGGCCCGGTGCAGCGTCCGCAGCCAGCCCGACGTCTCCCAGTTGAGCACGGCGTGGGAGGCGAAGCCGTGCACGGCGAGGACGGTCGGGGCGCTCTCCTCGCCGACGGAGTAGGTGGCCAGCCGCACTCCGTCGTCGGCCACGACGTACACGGGCGGAGGGAAGGCGATCACTCCACCACCCTGCCCGCTGCCGCGACGTGGAGGGGGCACCGGGCCGCGGACACGCCGGGCGGAGTCCCGGGAGCGGGGAGCCGTGCGGACCGGGGTGCCCCGACGGTCAGCGCGGCGGACGGGTGGAGCGGGCGAAGGGCACGGCGATCCAGAGGCGCACGGTGCGTCCCCGGCCGGACCGGATCCCGAGGACGACGCACAGCACGAGGTTGAGCACGGCCAGCGCGAGGATCGCCGAGATCGTCGCGAGCGGCCAGTCGGCGCCGAGCGAGTCGCGCACCGACACCAGCGCGAGGTGCAGCGGGACCAGCATCAGCTGTAGTGCGAGGTAGGTGAGCTGCCAGTTGACGGCGACCAGGCCGTTCCGGTCGCTGAGGGTGCCGATCCGCCGCCGCGACCCCCACACCATCACGGTCGCCGTGAGGGAGATCACGGGGGAGATCACCACGAAGCCGGCGAGCGCCGAGAGCCCGGCGAACCAGACGGCCCGGGCGCCCTTGCGGTCCCGGGTGCGGTGCCGCAGCTCGTCGTCGTCCATCGTCGCCGCCTCCTCGCGCCGGGACCAGTCTCGCACCCGCCCCCGCCTCGAGGCGGGGGATCGCCCCCGAGTTCCGGGGGTTCCCCGGATGGGGCGGGTCCGGGCGCGTCCGTAGCGTGGAGGCATCGCCGGAGCACACCGGCAGCACCGTCGGCCCGCCCGGCGGCACCGCATCCCGCCGGGCGACCGGCACCCGAGAAGGAGCACACCGTGACCACCGACGACCGCACCGCCCGCCTCTCCACCCCCGCCGACGAGCAGCCGACCGTGGACCTGGGCGCGACCGCCGTCCTCACCGAGGAGCGGCCGTCCGCCGGAGAGCGCCCCGCCGCCGAGGAGTCCGCCTCCTCGCAGCAGGCCCGCGCCCCCTACGGCACCCCCGCCGTCCCGCCCGCGGCGCTCGCCCCGGCGCCCTCGACCCCGTTCTCGCTCACCAGCCTGATCCTCGGCGTCACCTCCGTCTTCTTCGGACTGACCGTGATCGCTCCGGCCGCGGGCCTCGTCTTCGGCATCCTGGGCCTGCGGAGGGAGCCGACCGGCCGCACGCTCTCGATCTGGGGCATCGTGCTCAACTCCGTCATGCTCGGCCTCGTCCTGCTCTTCGCGATCGCCGTGCTCGTCGTGGTCGTGCTCGTGCCGCTCGCGGCCCTCGCGTCGGGCAGCGACTACCGCTGATCCGCCGCTTCCCGCGTCCCGCGCCTCCTGTCCGCTCCGGCGGCGGGAGGCGCGGTCGTTCCGCGCCCGCCGAGCGGACGCTCCGCGCCCGCGTCCGCCGCCGCCCCGTGCCCCGGCGATAGGCTGGCCGCGCAGTTCGCGAGCCCCCTGCACCCTCCGGGGCCGCACGACGACAGCAACGGAGCTGGACGTGACCCTCGCACCGAGCACCCTCCCCGACCGCGACCCGGAAGGCAGAGCCCTGGACGACACCGAGACCCCCGCCACGCGCACCGAGAGCGACTCCCTCGGCTCGATGGAGATCCCCGCCGAGGCCTACTGGGGCATCCACACGGCGCGGGCCCTCGACAACTTCCCGATCTCGAAGCGCCCCATCTCGATCTACCCCGATCTCGTCCGGTCCCTCGCGACGGTCAAGCTCGCGGCCGCCCGGGCCAACACCGAGCTCGGCAGTCTCGCCCCCGCCAAGGCCGAGCTGATCGAGGCCGCGTGCCGCCGCATCATCGACGGCGAGTTCCACGACCAGTTCGTGGTCGGGGTGATCCAGGGCGGCGCCGGCACGTCGACGAACATGAACGCGAACGAGGTCGTCGCCAACGTCGCACTCGAGATCGGCGGCTTCGAGCGGGGCGACTACGCGCACCTGCACCCCCTCGACGACGTCAACCGCAGCCAGTCCACCAACGACGTCTACCCGACCGCGATCAAGATCGCGATGACCTGGTCGCTGCGCCGCCTGCTCGACGAGCTGGCGCTGCTGCGCGAGTCGTTCTCCCGCAAGGCGGTCGAGTTCGGCAGCGTCCTGAAGGTCGGCCGCACGCAGCTGCAGGACGCGGTGCCGATGACGCTCGGCCAGGAGTTCCACGGCTTCGCGACGACCCTCGGCGAGGACCACGCCCGGCTCTCCGAGACCATCTGGCTGCTCGCCGAGGTCAACATCGGAGCCACCGCGATCGGCACAGGCATCACCGCCGATCCGCGCTACGGCGCGGCCGCTGTCCGCCACCTCAACGAGATCACCGACCTCGACCTCGAGATGGCGCAGGACCTCGTCGAGGCGACGAGCGACACCGGCGTCTTCATGTCGTTCTCGAGCGCGCTCAAGCGCTCCGCGATCAAGCTGTCCAAGATCTGCAACGACCTGAGGCTCCTCTCCTCGGGCCCTCAGGCCGGCTTCGGCGAGATCAACCTGCCTCCGCGCCAGGCGGGATCGAGCATCATGCCCGGCAAGGTGAATCCGGTCATCCCCGAGGTGGTCAACCAGGTCGCCTACTCGTTGGCCGGGGCCGACGTCACGGTCACGATGGCGGCCGAGGCGGGTCAGCTCCAGCTCAACGCCTTCGAGCCGGTGATCGCGCACTCGCTGCTGCAGAGCATCACCTGGATGACGCAGGCCTGCAGGACGCTCCGCGAGAACTGCATCGACGGCATCACCGCGAACGTCGACCGGCTCGAGGCCATGGTCGCCTCCTCGGTCGGCGTCGTGACGGCGCTCACCCCGAGCATCGGCTACACCGCGTCCGCCGCCCTCGCGAAGGCCGCCCTCGCGACCGGCCGCAACATCGCCGACCTCGTGGTCGAGGCGGGGCTCATGTCCCGCGAGGAGGTCATGCGGCTGATCTCGCCGGCGCGGCTCTCGGGCATCGAGGCGATGACCGCGGCGCTCCCGATCATCGACCCCGCGCCGGAGGCGTGACCGCGGCCGCGAGGCGCGCCCCGGCGTAGCTGCGCCAGGGCGCCCAGCGGCGCCCGGCCTCGGCCAGCCCGCGCTCGCCGGCGGGCAGGCCGAGCGCCGCCGCGCCCCGCCGGAGCACGGGATCCCCTGTGAGCAGGACGTCGGGATCTCCGGTCGCCCGCTGTGCCACCTCGGCCGCCGTGGCCGCGTCGATCCCGGGGACCGCCAGCAGCTGCTCGGCGAGCTCCTCCCGGTCGGCGTCGAGCCGCAGGGCTCCCTCGGCGAGCAGCGTGCAGGTCCGCACCAGCACGTCGGCGGATCCGCGGAGCACGTCGGCGGCGTGCTCGGCGATCACCGCGGGGGAGGGGAAGGCGCGTGCGATCGATCCGCTCGCCACGGACTCCGGGAGCGTCGCGCCGAGCGCCGCGACCAGCCGTGCGGCCTCCCGCCGGCCGAGCAGCGCGCGCACCAGCGTCTCGGCCGGGTCGACGGAGCCGGGCACGCGGACACCGGGGCGGGCGGCGACGCTCGGAGCGAGTGCGGGATCGGCCGCGAGGGCCTCGTCCACGGCGCGGGCGTCCGCGTCCAGGTCGAGCAGCCGCCTCACCCGGGCGACCAGCGGCCCGACGTCGGCGACGGAGACGAGCGTCGCGCTGCAGCGGACGCTCTCCCCGTCCGCCGCCAGCCGGATCAGCGCCGCGCCCCCGGGCAGGACGAGCGAGCGCGCGTAGCCGCCGGGGGACGCCTCCTCGATGCCCGGGAGCGCGGTGCCGCCGAGCACGTCGAGCACCCCGGGATCGAACGGAGCCCGCACTGCCAGCCGGAGCTCCAGCGTGGTCGCGCCGTCGTGGACGCTCGCCTCGGAGCGCGTGCCGCGGGCCGAGGCGCGCAGGGCCGTCGGGGTCCGCTCGTACACCTCCGCCAGGGTCGCGTTGAACTGCCGGATGCTCGTGAAGCCGGCGGCGAAGGCGACGTCGGACACGGGCAGGTCGGTGCTCGTGAGCAGGAGCCGGGCGGTCTGGGCGCGCTGGGCGCGAGCGAGGGCCAGCGGAGGCGCGCCCAGCTCCTCGCGCAGGATGCGGCCGAGGTGGCGCGCGCCGTAGCCGAGCCGGGCGGCCAGCCCCTCGACCCCCTCGCGGTCGACCACTCCGTCGGCGATCAAACGCATGGCGCGCGCCGCCGTGTCGTCGCGCAGGTTCCACTCGGGGGAGCCGGGGACGGCGTCCGGCAGGCAGCGCTTGCAGGCGCGGAGCCCCGCCTCGTGCGCGGCGGCGGCCGTCGGGTAGAAGCGCACGTTCGCGCGCCGCGGCGTGATGGCGGGGCAGCTCGGACGGCAGTAGATGCCGGTGGAGTGCACGCCGGTCAGGAACCGCCCGTCGAACCGGGAGTCGCGGGAGGCGACGGCGCGGTAGCGCTCCTCGAAGAGCGGATCGGAGTCGGGCACGCCTCGAGCCTCGCACGCGGCGACGTCGAGCAGGAGCGGGAATCGGACACGGGCGTCCGCACCCCGGCCCTCCTCCACGCGCCCGGCGCGTGTCAACCGCCGACAGCGCACCCCGCCCGTGCCCTACTGTCGGCCCCATGAGCGCCTATCCGCCGCCCGCACCGCCCGCCACCGCCCGCCCCTCCGTCGTGCCGACCGTGCTCGGCTCGATCGGCGTGGCGCTCCTCGGGATCCTGCTGCTGCTCGTGCTCGCCTACGTGGTTCTCGGACTCGGCGTCAGCGCCGCGGGGATCTGCGCGGTCATCGCCCTCGTCCCGCTGACCGTGGTTCTGCTAGGCGTCCGCTGGGTCGACCGGTGGGAGCCGGAGCCAGCGCTGGGCCTGTGGTTCGCGTTCCTCTGGGGCGCGGCCGGGTCCGTCGCGATCGCGCTCCTGGTCGACCTCGGCGTGCAGATCGCCGTCTACGCGTCCGGGCAGCAGCCGAGCGGATCCGACTTCGTCGGCGCCGTGATCCAGGCGCCGCTGGTCGAGGAGACGGCCAAGGGGATCGGCGTCCTCCTCGTCCTGCTGATCTGGCGCCGGACCTTCGACGGACCCGTCGACGGCATCGTCTACGCGGCCGTCGTCGCCTCCGGGTTCGCCTTCGTCGAGAACATCCTCTACTTCGGCAGCGCGCTGGTGGAGGGCGGTCTCGGCTCGCTCGCCGTGACCTTCTTCCTCCGCGGGGTGCTCTCGCCCTTCGCGCACGTGCTCTTCACCGCCTGCACGGGCGCGGCCCTCGGCTTCGCCTCGAACCGGCCCGCCGTCGCGCGGCTGCCCATCGCCCTGCTCGGGCTGGCGCTCGCCGCGTTCCTGCACGCGCTCTGGAACGGCTCGTCCTTCCTGGTGTCCGACTGGTTCGGCTTCTACGGCGTGGTCCAGGTGCCGCTGTTCGCGGTGGCCGTGGTTGTGGTGGTGCTGCTGCGCCGGCAGGAGCGGCGCGTGACGCTCCAGCGGCTCGACGACTACGCCGTCGCCGGCTGGCTCTCGCCGGCCGAGGTGCGGATGATCGGCACCGCGGAGGGGCGCCGCACCGCCGCTCGCTGGGCCCGGAGCGCGGGAGGGGACCGGCCGCGGGCGATGCGGGACTTCCTCCGCTCGGCGACGCGGCTCGCGCACCACCGGCAGCACCTCCTGCTCGGCCGCGGCGGACGCACCGGAGCGGTCGACGAGCAGGTCCTGCTCGACGAGCTCGTCGCCCGCCGGGTGGTGCTCACCCGCTGAGCCGGGGCCGCCCCCGCTCAGCCCCGGCGCGCTAGGCGGAGGCGCTGCGCACGCGGCGCTCGCCGGCCGTCACGGGCACGCCGAGCCGGTTCTGCGCGGGCGGCAGCGGGCAGTTGTAGTGGGGCGAGAAGCCGCACGGCGGGATGTAGGCCCGGTTGAAGTCCAGGAGCACCGGACCGGGGGTGCCCGCGTCGGCCGCGCCGCCGATCCGCTGCACGACGAGGAAGCGGCCGACGGGGTAGCTCGCGAGCTCCGGGTCGTCGCTGCGGTTGGTCGGATCGCCGAACGGGACGAGGAGCGTGCCGCCGTCGTCGAACGCCGCGACCGTGTGCTCGCGGGCGCGCCCGTCGTCCACGAGCGAGAAGGTGATGTCGCCGGGCACGACGAGCTCGCGGGTGGCGCCGTTGTCGCGCAGGTGCTCGAACGGGACCGTGCGGTCCTCGGCGACCGGCTGGAACCACGCCTCGAGCACCCAGGCGGCGTCGAACGGGAAGGTCTCGATGGCGTCGAAGGACCGGATGCCGTCGGAGGCCGCGTCCCAGACGCGGTAGCCGTACTCGGGCTCGCCGGTGTCGAGGTTCTCGCGGCGCATCCGCGTCAGGGTCGCCGAGGGGCCGTAGCCGGCCAGCGCCTGCTCGTCGTCGACGCTCTCGCCGGGCTCGAGCCAGCGCGTCTCGACGAGGGCGAGATCGCCCCGGGGTCCGGTGACGCGCTCGACGCGTCGGGCGAGCCACGACTCCCAGCCGGCGCGTGCCGACTCCGTGAGGTCGATCGAGGCGCGGGAGGGGGCGGTGACGCTGCTGCTCGGAGTGGCCATGGGGCGTGCAACGCGGGGCCGTCCGGTTCTCTTCCCGGTCGATGACCGTACGGAGGACGGACACCCGCGAGAAAGAGCTCGACGCCCTGCGGCAGCGGCAGGGCCGGCTGCTCGGACGGGGCGTCGAGCTCTTCGTGAGAGAGAGGATGCTCCTCCGCGGCGCCGAGCGCAAGAGGCATCCGGATCCCGCTGTCGGCACGGCCCGCTTCGGATCGCTCGGTAGACTGGACCGCCTGTTTTCCCGCGGCCCCCGGAGCGCATCCCGCGCCTCCCGGCCCGCGGCGGCGGACCCTCGGAAGGCGGACGATGACGGACGGCAGCACTGTGCAGGCCACCGAGCTCTCTCGGGAGCGCGACTACGTGGCGGCGCTCTACGCCCGCCTCGACGAGCTGATCGCCCAGGCCCGCGAGGCTCTGGACACGGTCCGCATCGAGAGCGTCGGCGGCAACCACCAGAGCCGCTCCGAGCGCGACGCCTACGCGCGGCTCTACGAGGACCGCATCCGCTCGCTCACCGGCGCCGACGACCGGCTCGCCTTCGGCCGGCTGACGCTCGCGGACGCCGACGCCGAGCACCGCTACATCGGCCGGATCGGCCTGCGCGACGAGGAGCAGGACACGCTGCTGCTGGACTGGCGCGCCCCGCAGTCGGCCGCGTTCTACCAGGCCACCGCCGCCCGGCCGATGGGGACGCGCGCCCGGCGCCACCTCACCACTCGGGGCCGCGAGGTCCTCCGCTTCGAGGACGAGGTCTTCGACGAGGAGCTGCTGCGCGAGGGCACCGTGCTGCAGGGCGAGGGCGCGCTCATGGCGGCTCTCGGCGCGCAGCGCACCGGCCGGATGCACGACATCGTCGCGACCATCCAGAGCGAGCAGGACCGCATCATCCGGTCCGAGCTGCGCGGCGTGCTCGTCGTGCAAGGAGGGCCGGGCACCGGCAAGACCGCGGTCGCCCTGCACCGGGCCGCCTACCTCCTGTACTCCTACCGAGACCGCATCGCCTCCTCCGGCGTGCTCGTGGTCGGCCCCTCGCGGTCCTTCCTCCGCTACATCGAGGCGGTGCTGCCCTCGCTCGGCGAGACGGGCGTCGTCCTCTCGACGCTCGGCCAGCTCTACCCGGGCCTCGACCTCGTCGAGGAGGACGTGCCCGCGGTCGCCCGCGTGAAGGGCTCGGCGCGGATGGCGGAGCTGCTCAAGCGCGCGGTCCGCTCCCGCCAGACCGTCCCGGCCGAGACCCAGGTGCTCGACGTCAACGGCGAGAAGCTCCGTCTGGAGCCGCAGGACGTGGAGCGCGCGATCACCCGGGCGCGCGACACCCGCAAGCCGCACAACGAGGCGCGCGTCTCCTTCGTCAAGACGCTGCTCTCGCAGCTCACCCGCCAGCTCGCCGATCAGCTGCGGAGCCACGGCAGCACGGTCGACGAGGCCGACGAGGCGGTGCTGCGCGAGGACGTGCGGACCGCCCACGACGTCCGCGTCGCTCTCAACACCGCGTGGATCCCGCTGACCCCCGAGAAGCTGCTGCAGGACCTCTACGCCCGTCCGAACTGGTTCGCGACCCTCACGCCGCGCTGGACCGCCGCGCAGCGCTCCCTCCTCCGCCGCGACCGCGACGCTCCGTTCACGGTCTCCGACGTACCGCTGCTCGACGAGGCCGCGGAGCTGCTCGGCGCCTACGACGACCACGCCGACGCCTCGAAGAAGGCCGAGAAGGAGCAGCGCAAGCGCGACGTCGAGAACGCGGAGGCCGCCATCCGCAACATGGGCGTCGACGGCCTCGTCAACGCCAAGGACCTCGCGGCCGGCTTCGCCGAGCGCTCTGTGCTCGGCACCACCGCCGAGCGGGCCGCGGCCGACCGCACCTGGACCTACGGGCACGTCGTGGTCGACGAGGCGCAGGAGCTCTCGCCGATGCAGTGGCGGGTGCTGCTGCGCCGCTGCCCGATGCGCTCGTTCACGATCGTGGGCGACGTCGCGCAGGCGTCCGGCGCCTCCGCCGCCTCGAGCTGGGACGCCGCGCTCCGCGACACCTTCGGCCGTCAGGGCCGGGGAGTGGAGGCGGCGCCGTGGCGCCTGGAGGAGCTGACGGTCAACTACCGCACGCCCGCGCAGATCGTCGCCTTCGCCGAGCGGACGGCGCGCGAGAACGGGCTGGAGATCACGCCGGGGGAGGCCGTGCGCTCCACCGAGTGGCCGGTGCGGACGATCCGCGATCGCGGCGACGCGAGCCTCGCCGAGCGGGTGCTGGGGGCCGTCGTCGAGGACCGGGCGATCGAGGCGGAGGGGACACTCGCGGTCATCGCGCCCGACGACGACCTCGCCGCGATCGCCGAGCGCCTCGAGGAGCGGTTCGGCCGGGAGGTGGGCCGCGGAGCGACCGGGCTCGACCGCGCGATCGCCGTGCTGTCGACGAACGACGCCAAGGGGCTCGAGTTCGACTCCGTGATCATCGCCCGGCCTCGCCTCATCGCGCAGACCGGCGAGCGCGGCGCCGCATCGCTCTACGTCGCGATGACCCGGCCGACGCAGCGCCTCACGCTCGTGGAGTGAGTGCTCGCAGCCCGCTCCCAGACTCCGCTCCCGAGCGCCGTAGGATCGAGGCATGAGCAGCGAGAACCTGACCAAGCCCGAGGTCGACGCCCCTGAGGGCCCGGCCCCCGACACCCTCGTCGTCGAGGACATCGTCGTCGGCGACGGCGCCGAGGCGCAGCCCGGCTCGACCGTCGAGGTCCACTACCTCGGCGTCGAGTACGACACCGGCGAGGAGTTCGACTCCTCCTGGAGCCGCGACCAGTCGATCAACTTCCCCCTCAACAACCTCATCCGCGCCTGGCAGCAGGGCATCCCGGGGATGAAGGTCGGCGGCCGCCGCAAGCTGATCTGCCCGCCCGCGCTGGCGTACGGCCCGGCCGGCGGAGGGCACCCGCTCTCCGGCAAGACCCTGATCTTCGTGATCGACCTGCTCGGCACCAAGTAGCTCCGAGCACACGAAGAAGGCGCAGCTCCTAACGGGGCTGCGCCTTCTTCACCCGGTCGACCAGCTCGCGCCAGGCTCCGTCGAGCTCGGTCTCGCCGAGGCGGACGTGGTGCGTCTGCACGCGGATCTCGTAGACGAAGCGGTCGGCCCGGCCGGGGGACTCGCCGTCGGCGGCGTCCCAGGGGAGCGAGCCGAGCAGGTCGCGCCACGCGCCCTCGTCGGGCTGCTGCTCGACGTCGACCCGCCACACCCGGCGGAGGCCGGCGACTCCGCCGCTGCGCGACACGATGACGTCCATGCGCGCGATGCTACCCGCCTCCGCCCTCGATCGGACCGGCTCAGGCGGACAGGGTCACGCCGACCGTCGTCCAGCCGGTGCGCACGGCGGCCTCGACCTCGGAGCCGGATCCGTAGCGCTCGGCGGCGGCCTGCACGGTGAGCGCGGCGAACGCCTCGAAGTCGGCCGTCGCGGTGAGGACGCCCCCGGTCAGCACGTCGTACCAGACCTGCCCTGCGCGCTCCCACGCCTTCCCGCCGAGGGTCGTCGCCGCCACGGCGAACGCGCGGTTGGGGATCCCCGAGTTGATGTGCACTCCGCCGTTGTCGTCGTCGGTCTCGACGTAGTCGGCCATCGAGCCCGGCTGCGGGTCGGAGCCGAGGACGTCGTCGTCGTACGCGGTGCCGGGGGCGATCATCGACCGCAGGGCCGTGCCCTGCACCTCGTCGGTGAAGAGCCCCTCGCCGATCAGCCAGCTCGCCTCGTCGGCGCTCTGGCCGGCGCCGTACTGCTCCAGCAGGGCTCCGAACACGTCCGAGACCGACTCGTTGAGCGCCCCGGACTGGCCGCGGTAGACGAGGTTCGCCGTGTACTCGGTGATGCCGTGGGCGAGCTCGTGGCCGATCACGCTCTGCGAGACGGTGAAGCGGCGGAACACCTGGCCGTCCCCGTCGCCGAAGACCATCCGCGAGCCGTCCCAGAAGGCGTTGTCGTAGTCGTCGCCGAAGTGCACGGTCGCGTCGAGCGGCAGCCAGGCGTCGTCGATCGAGTCGCGGCCGTACGCATCCTGCAGGAATGCCGACATCGCGCCGAGGCCGTCGTACGCCTCGTCGACGGCCGCGTCCCCCGTGGCCGCCTCGCCCTCGCGGCGGACGACCGTGCCGGGCAGGGTCTCCTCGGTCCGCGCGTCCGCGATGGTGCGCTGGAGCGACTGCACGCGGGTGCGCGGCGAGGACGTCGCGGCGGCGGTCGGCGCCCCGCGGTCGGGCGCGGGCTCTCCGGGCCGGACGCGCCGGAACGGCACGTCCTGCTCGAGCGAGCGGCTCGCGGCCCGCGCGGCCCGGGCGAAGGCCGGATCGTCGAGGCGGGCGATGCGGACGAGGAGGTACGGCGGCACGACGGTTCGTCTCATGCCCCGATCCTGGCACCGTCGTCCGACACGGTCCCGGGCTCGCCCGGCGGGCCCGCATGCGGTAGCGCCGAGCGGTAGCGTGAGCGCGACGAGCGGTTTCCAGCGATCCGGGGCCAGGCCCCGAGGACGACGAGGGCGGATATGGGCATCATCACGCGGGGCTTCTTCGGCAAGAGGGAGGCGGACCCGGACCTCCCGCCGGGCCAGCACCTCGAGAACGGCTTCCCCGTCCTCTCGATCGGGCCCACCCCGAACATCCACGAGTGGGCCTTCTCCATCGACGGCGGCCCCGCGGGCGTCCGCCGCTGGAACCGGGAGGAGTTCGACGCGCTTCCGCACGAGGACGTGCACACCGACATCCACTGCGTGACCCGGTGGTCGAAGCTCGGCACCAGCTGGCGCGGCGTCTCGGTCGACACGCTGCTGGAGGGCCTGCAGACGGACGCCGGCTTCGTCATGGCGCAGAGCTTCGGCGGCTACACGACGAACCTCCCGCTCGCCGAGATCCGCGGCGGGAGGGCCTGGGTCGTCACCGAGTTCGAGGGGAAGCCCCTCGCGGCCGAGCACGGCGGCCCCGCCCGGCTCCTGGTGCCGCACCTCTACTTCTGGAAGAGCGCGAAGTGGGTGCGGACGCTCCGCCTGATGCCCGGCGACGAGCCCGGCTTCTGGGAGCAGAACGGCTACCACATGTACGGGGACCCCTGGAAAGAGGAGCGCTACTGGTGATGTGGACGGAGGCGGTGGCCGAGTCGGTCGCGCCGCTCACGCCCACGTCGCGCCTCCTGGTGCTCCGCGTGCCCGGGTGGCCGGGCCACCTGGCGGGGCAGCACCTCGACGTGCGCCTCACCGCGCCCGACGGCTACCAGGCGAGCCGCTCCTACTCGATCGGCGCCCCGGCCGACGGGGAGCGGGTCGAGCTCGCGGTCGAGCGGCTGGACGACGGGGAGGTCTCCCCGTACCTGGTCGACGGCCTCGAAGCGGGCGACCGGCTCGAGATCCGCGGTCCGATCGGCGGCTGGTTCGTCTGGCGCCCCGAGCAGGCGGAGCCGGTGCAGCTGATCGCGGGCGGGAGCGGTGTGGTGCCGCTGATGGCGATGGCGCGCGAGCACGCCCGGTCCGGGAGCGCGGCGCGGATGCAGCTGCTCTACTCGGTCCGCTCGCCCGTCTTCGCCTACTACCGCGAGGAGCTGGCGGCGCTCGCCGAGCGGCCGGCCGCGACGGGCGGAGTCGCGGTGGACCACGTCTTCACCCGGGTGGCGCCGGCGGGAGCGGCACGTCCGGCCGGCCGCGTCACTCCGGAGCTGCTCGCCGAGGCGGCTCTGCCGGCCTCGCTCGAGCCGACCGTCTACGTGTGCGGCCCGACCTCGTTCGTCGAGGCCGTCGCCACCGCCCTGGTCGAGCAGGGCCACGCGCCCGAGCGCGTCCGCACCGAGCGCTTCGGCGGCGCCTGACGCCTGTCCCCGCGAGGCGCCGGGCCCGGCGGCGCCCCGGGGGGAGGGATCACTCGAAGGAGACGGTGCGGTTCTCGCCGATGTCGGGCTGTCCGCCGGTGACGGCGGCCTTGAGGACCTTGAACAGCACGACCGGACGGGGCTCGTCGGTCGCCCACAGCTCGACGGTCTCGGCCTCGACGCGGATCAGCGCGACGGTCGGGTCGTCCTTGCCGTCGGGGAACCAGCCGGCGACGGCCGGGGACCACAGCTCGTCCACCTTCGCCGGGTCGTGCA
Source organism: Rathayibacter sp. AY1E6 (assembly GCF_002931115.1). NCBI lineage: Bacteria > Bacillati > Actinomycetota > Actinomycetes > Micrococcales > Microbacteriaceae > Rathayibacter > Rathayibacter sp. AY1E6. Next base: position 72,420 of record NZ_PSVK01000006.1, read on the forward strand.
CGACAGTCGCCGAGCCGGCCACCGACAGGTAGCCCTTCTTCGACTCGAACGCGACGTTGACGCTCGGGTTCGCGCGGATGTCGTCGACCTTGGGCGACGGGTCCTGCGTGAAGAACCACAGCTCGCCGTCGAAGTCGATGTCCTGGGCCTTGAGCGGACGGCTGACGAGCTGCCCGGTGGCGTTGACGGTGGTGAGGAGCCCGATCCCGGCGCTCTTCACCATCTCGGTGATCTGCTCGCGGTCGTCGGAGTCGGCGGGAGTGATGTCGGTGTCGGTCATGGTGCCGACGCTACGCGGAACGCGCGCCGCCGCAAGGGGTGGCGACGCCTCACCGCGCGTGTCTAGCGTCGAGGCATGGACACCGAATCGACGTACACCGCCATCCTCGACAGCGGAGCAGAGCAGGAGAGCATCCGCCTCGAGATGATCGACGGCTCCCCGCAGCGCTCCTTCACCCGCCTGGCCGACATCGACGGCGAGGAGGTCGAGGTGGTCTGGGAGCTGGAGCCCGACGACGACGGCTTCCACGTCTACCGCCCGGTGCGGGTCGAGGGCCGCGACGACGACAGCGGACTGGTCTCGGACGACCGGCTGACCGACGGCGGCGGCGCCGACGCGGCCTCCGGCGACTGATCCCCGGCGCGCCCGTCCGCCGGCCTGAGCCGAGCGGGCGGGCGCGCTGTCCCATCCGGCTCGAGGGAGACGCCCCTCCGCTCAGGCCGTCGGGTGCAGGGCGTCGTACCCACGGAAGCCCGGTCGGAGTCGCAGCACCGCGGCGAGGATCGCGATGATCGCGAGCCCGCCCGCGAGCGGCGGCAGCCAGAGCAGCGCGAGCGAGGCGAGCAGTCCCGTGTAGAGGTCGCCGACCCGCGGGCCGCCCGTCACCACGACGATGAACACGCCCTGGAGCCGACCCCGCATGTTGTCGGGGACCGCGGTCTGCAGCATCGTCTGCCGGAAGATCGAGCTGACGTTGTCGGAGGCGCCCGCGCCGGCCAGGGCGACCGCCGCCAGCGCGATGAGCACCGCGTTCGGCGCCGACGCGTCGTGCTGCACGAGTGCGGCACCGAGCAGGACCGCGCCGAACGCGACCACGAACGCTCCGTACACCTGGATCGAGCGGCCGATCGCGAGGCCCTGTCGGCGGACCCCGGTGAGCCGGCCGGAGAAGACGCCGCTGATCAGCGCCCCGATCGCGAACGCGGCTGTGAGCGCGCCCACCGTCACCGCGCCTCCGCCGAGCAGCACGGCGGCGGCCGCCGGGAAGACCACGCGCGGCTGTCCGAAGGTCATGGCCACGATGTCGACCAGGAAGGACATCCGGATGTTCGGGGCGCCCTTCAGGAAGCCCAGGCCGTAGCGGAGGGACTCCAGCCCCGGCCGCTGCCGCTCGCCCTCGGGCACGAGCGCCGGCAGCCCCGCGATGCCGAGGAACGCGGCGAGGAACAGCACGACGTCGATCGTGTACGTGATCGCGAAGCCGGAGGAGGCGACCAGCACGCCGGCGAGGGCGGGCCCCACGGTCACCTCGACTCCGCTCGCGATGCCGCCCAGCGCGGCGGCGGCGGGGACCAGCTCGGTGCGGAGCAGCCGCGGAGCCAGCGTCATCCGGGTGGTCACGATCACCGTCGTCGCCACCGCGTTCACGGCGGTGAGCACGTAGAGGGAGAGCGGGGTCTCGGCGCCGAGCCAGGCGAGGGCCGCGATCCCCGCGGTCGAGCCCCAGGCCACGACCGCGGCGAGCAGGAGCACCAGGCGGCGGTCGAACGCGTCGGCGAGCATCCCGCCGTAGAGGCCGGCGATCACGGTCGGGACCAGCGCCACCACGCCGACCAGCGCGACCGCGAGGGTCGATCCGGTGAGCTCGTAGATGTGCAGGCCGACCGCGACGATCGTCATCTGGCCGCCGATGCCCGAGATCACGTTGCCGGCCCAGAGCCGGGCGAAGGCCGGGGACTCGCGGAGGGGGGAGACGTCGAGGACGTGGCTGCGCCGGGGGGCGCGGGGGGGCTGGCTCACTCGCTCCATTCTGCTGACTCCGCCGCCCCGGCGGGCCGCGTCGCGCCGATCCGGGGGCTCAGGGGTCATCCCCTAGGGTGAGAGGCATGAGCACGTCATCCGACGGCGCGCCCGGGCGTCAGGGTCCTCCTGCCCCGCGAGCAGCCGGAGCCGCCCCCTCGCGACGCTCGATCCGCACCGCCGCCGAGGCGGGCGCGCGTCGCGCGGCGGCCGCCACGGGCGGTCGGCGCAGCTCCACGGGCGGCGTCCGCGCCGGAGCCGCTCGGACCGGTGCCACGGCCTCGGGAGCCCGCGGGTTCCTCCGCCGCTACGGAGCCGGGATCGTCTCGGTCCTCCTGGCCGTCCTCGCCGTCCCGCTGTCGTTCTTCGTCTGGTACGCCCTCATCTCGCTCGGCGCCTACCCGGGCGACCAGGCCGTCAGCGACCTGCTGGTCGGCGTGCTCTACACCGCGCTCGTGCACGCGGTCCTGCTCGCCGGGATCCTGCTCGCCGTCTCCACCCTCCGCGCCCGGCGTCGCGAGAAGCGCCCGCCGATCGCCGGCTGGATAGGCGTGGTCCTCAACGTCCTCGTGCTCGTCTACTGGCAGCTGCTGGTCTCGCCGTGGCTCGTCGTGCTCTGGAACCGGGCCACCGGCTCCTGATACCGCCCTCCCTCTGGTAGAGTCGTCCGGTTGCCGTTCGACGGCCGCGGATCAAGAGAGCCCACGCATCAGGCGCCGGGCACCGCGCAACGAGAGAGAGGGGATCCCATATATGGCACTCGAAGCAGATGTCAAGAAGGCGATCATCGAAGAGTACGCGACCCACCCCGGTGACACCGGATCCCCCGAGGTGCAGGTGGCCGTCCTGACCAAGCGGATCAAGGACCTCACCGAGCACCTCAAGGAGCACAAGCACGACCACCACTCGCGTCGTGGTCTGCTGCTGCTCGTGGGTCAGCGTCGTCGACTCCTCGGCTACCTGTCGGATGTGGACATCAACCGCTACCGCTCGCTGATCGAGCGTCTCGGTCTGCGCCGCTAGCTCCTCCTGGAGCAGGGCGCGGTCTCGATGACACCGCGAACTTCTTGCCGAACGGGCCGTCCTCCTCGCGGAGGGCGGCCCGTTCCGCGTTCCCGGGCGGACGAGGCGCGCGGCGCCGGTCAGGGCAGGGGAGCGGGGCGGTCGACTCCGCCCCACGAGTAGCCGCTCGAGGCCGAGAACCAGTCGGCCGCGGCCCGCTGGAGCGCCGTGTCCTCCTCGGGGCGGCCGGGAGCCTCCACGGCGTCGACGAGCCCGGGCAGGGCGATCCGCCAGGCCGCCGCGCTGCGCTGGGCGCGGCCCCAGTCGCGCGCGCACACCGGGTCCTCGGCCGCCGCGGCGAGAGCCCGCGGCGAGGTCACCCGCCAGCCGGTGTCCGACTCCGCGACCACGACCGCGCAGGTGAGCGCGGCGCCGCGGATGATGCTGTCGGGACCGGCGGAGGGGCCGATCGCCTGATCCTGAGCCGCGACCACCGCGGTGAGCGCGAGCTGCAGCCGGGTCGAGGGCTCGTCGGGCCGCGGTCGGATCCTCCCGTCGCCGGCCGAGACCGAGGCCGCGGATCCGGGTGCGAGGAGCAGCCCGGAGGAGGACTGCGACGCGTGCAGGCTCAGCAGCCCCGTCACTCCGTCCGTCCCGCTCGTCACGCCCCGCACCGAGGAGTCGCCGAGACTCCAGACGACGGGGGTGCGGTTGTGGATCGTGAGGCGCCGGTGGTCCTCGTCGAGGCAGGCCACGAGGTGGCCGGCCGGCACGCCCGCTCCGCCCTCGAAGGCGGACGAGGCGGCGAGCAGCTCCCGGGCGTCGTCGCACTGGGCGGGGGCGTCGGAGGCGGCGGCGGCCTGGTCGGCGACCGGCGCCCGGGGGGCGAGGGAGCCCTGCACGCCCGCGACCGCCGCCGTGGTGAGCGCCGCGGCGGCGAGGAGGAGGACCACGCCGCGCCTGCCCATCCTCCGCACCTCCTGGTCGGAGGCTAGCCCGGCGCGGGCGCTCGGGCCAGCGCTGCGAGGGGCTCGCGAAGTGTCCGGCAGGAATTCTTTCGAGGAATCTCAGACCGGGTGCATCCGAGGAGGCGCCTCGGGCGGAAGTAGTGGTGAAGGCCCTTCTCGACCACCCCCCGACCCCTCGCGGGTCCCATCGTGAAAGAGGAACACCGTGACCACCTCCCGCTTCTCCCGCAGCCTGCTCGCCGGTGCCTGCATCGGAACCCTGGCCGTCGTCGGCATCGCCGCCACGCCCGCCGCCGCCGCCGACGCCGACTCGGCCGACCTCTCGGTCCTGCACGCCGTCCCCGACACCCCGGTCGACGTCTACGTCGACGGCAAGCTGACGCTCGACGACTTCACCCCCGGCTCGCTCGCCGGCCCGCTCGACCTCCCCACCGGCACCTACAAGGTCGCCATCACGGCCTCCACCGCCGCGGACGCCAGCGCCCCCGTGATCGGCCCGATCGACATCAGCCTCGAGGCGGGGAAGAGCTACACCGTCGCGGCGCACCTCAAGCCGGACAACACCCCCGCCGCGACCCTCTTCACCAATGACATCTCGAAGACCGCCGCGGGCGAGGGCCGGCTCACGGTCCGCCACATCGCCGCCGCTCCGGCCGTGGACATCCTCGCCGGAGGGTCGCCCGTCCTGACGAACGTGACGAACCCGAACGAGGGCGTGCTGAACCTCGCCCCGGCCACGATCTCGACCGTGGTCGCCGCGACCGGGACCACCGCGCCGGTCATCGGCCCGGCCGACGTGCAGGTCCAGGAGGGCGTGAACACGATCGTCTACGCCTGGGGCAGCCTGGAGAAGGGCAACCTCGCTCTCGCGACGCAGACCATCGATGGACTGCACTCCTCGCCGTCGGGCGTCCCCGCCGGTGAGGCCGGCCTCGCGGCGGACAACCGCCCCGACGCCGCCGCGGGCTGGTGGGGCGGAGCACTGCTCGCCGCCCTCGCCGCTGCCGGCGCTGTGCTGATCGGCCGCCGCACCGCCGCCTCGCGTCGCTGACCCGAGGATCCGACCGCCGGGTCGGCCGTGCTGGAGCGCGGCCGTCCCGGCACCCCCGACCACGACCCAGGAGGACGCCATGAGCCGGAGCCCCTTCCCTCTGCGCGTCCTCGCCGTGGTCGGGCTGATCGTGGCCGGTGCCGGTCTCGCCGGATGCGCGGCGCAGGAGTCCCGGGTGGAGCCCGCTCCCGCCGCCGTCTCCTCGGCGCCCCAGCAGCCGGTGCCGGCCACGGTCCCCTCCTCGCCCGCGGCGACCCTGCCGGACGCGGTGCCGTCCGTCCCGGTGGCGGATGCTCGGCTCGGCGCGACCCCCGCCCCCACCGCGCTCGCTCCCGAGCGGCTCGTCGTCGACGGGCTCCCCGTCGACATGGCCGTCGAGCCGGTCGGAGTCGCGGACGACGGCACGATGGAGCTCGTGCCCGACACGCAGGTCGCCGGCTGGTACCGCTTCGGCGCCGGCCTCGACGAGCCGGAGGGCACGGTCGTGATCGCCGCGCACGTCGACTCCCTCGCCTACGGCCTCGGGCCGTTCGTCGAGCTGAAGAAGGCGGTCCCGGGCCAGACCGTGACCCTCACCGGCGCGGACGGCGCGGAGCGCGCGTACACCGTCTCGACGGTGGAGACCACGGAGAAGACCACGGTCGACCTCTCGGCCGTGTTCGCCGCCGACGGACCGCCGCGGCTGGTCCTGATCACCTGCGGCGGCGACTTCGACTACGACACCCGCCACTACCTCAGCAACGTGGTGGTCACGGCCGTCCCGGCCGGCTGACCCGCCCGCCCGAGCCTCAGCGACGTACGATGAGCCTCGCAGCGCCGCACGCCCCCGGGCGGCAGCGCTCCCCGCAGCCCTGGAGGGACCCCCTGATCGAGACCATCGAGCCCGCCGACGGCGCCGAGGCCGACAGCGCTCTCGTGGCCCGGCTCGGCCGCCGCTTCGCCGCAGGGGAGGAGGCGGCGCTCGCCGAGGCGTACTCGCGCTGGTCGCCGCTGGTCTTCACGCTGGCGCTGCGCTCGCTCGGCGACCGCGGCGACGCGGAGGACGTGGTGCAGCGCGTGTTCGTCTCGGCCTGGACCTCGCGCTCGGGCTTCGACCCCGGACGGGCGGCTCTCGGAGCGTGGCTGGTCGGGATCTCCCGGAGGAGGATCGCGGACGCGCACGAGGCGCGGGCGCGCGAGCGGAGGCTCACCGAGGCCCTCGTCGCCGTCACGCCGGTCGAGGAGGGGGAGGCCCCCGTCGACCTCGAGGCGCGGATCCTGATCGCCGACGAGCTGGCCCGCCTGGATCCCGTCCCCCGGCGGGTGATCGGCCTCGCCTTCTACGAGGACCTCACCCACACCGAGATCGCCGAGCGCACCGGCCTGCCGCTCGGTACCGTCAAGAGCCACATCCGCCGCAGCCTCGACCGGCTCCGCTCCCGCCTGGAGGTGAGCAGCACATGACCCACCTCGATCCCGACGAGCTCGCCCTGCTCGCCCTCGGCGAGCACTCGAGCGACGCCGAGCAGGCCCACCTGCGCGACTGCCCCGACTGCGCCCGGCAGCTGGTCGAGCTCGGCCACGCCGCGGGCCTGGGCCGTGCGAGCCGTGCTGTCGAGCTGGAGGCGCCGCCCGCGATCGTCTGGGACCGCATCCGCGAGGAGCTCGCCCTCGGCGACCTCGGGCCCGGCGCCCTGCCGTCGTCGGCCGCTGCCGTGCCGCCTCCGCTAGCCCTTCCCCCGGGACGGCACCGTCCCGCCCGCCGCCGCCGGCCCCGCGCTCTGAGCGCCGTGCTGGCCGCTCTCGGCGCGCTCGTCATCGGGGTCGCGGGCGGAGCCTGGTGGCAGGCCTCGCGGAGCGACGACACCGCCCCCGTCGTGGCGCGCGCTGATCTCGCCGCTCTCCCCGACTGGCAGGGAGCGAGCGGAACCGCCGAGCTGGAGGACGCCGACGGCACCCGCCGCCTGCACGTGCACCTCGATGCGCAGAGCGCGGACGACTCGTACCGGGAGGTCTGGCTCCTCGCCGCCGACGCCTCCGGGCTGGTCGGGCTCGGCGTGCTCGACGGGACCGACGGCGTCTTCGCCGTGCCCGACGACGTCGACCTCGCCGAGTACCCGCTCGTGGACGTCTCCCAGGAGCCGTTCGACGACGACCCGGAGCACTCCGGCGACTCGATCGTCCGCGGCCCCCTGCGCGAGGGCTGAGGCCTAGGCCGACCGCTCCGCCAGCACGGCCGTGAGCGCCTGCACCGCGGCGGAGGGGCGCGGCGCCGTGCAGACCGAGAGCTCCCAGACCAGCCCCGGCCAGTCGAGCGCGAGGGCCGTGACGCCCTCCAGCGGCTCGACGCCCGCGCGCGGCACGATCGCCGGCCCCAGCCCCGCCTGCACGAAGCGGGGGATCCCCGGCAGATCGGCGACCTCGGTGGCCACCCGGCGCGACGCCCCGGCCTCGCGGAAGGCGAGGTCGACGGCGACCCTGTTGCCGAAGCCGGCGGGCGTGTCCACGAAGGTGAGCCCGTCGAGGTCCTGCGGGGAGGGCGGTCCCGCAGCGGCGAGCGGATGCGCGCTCTCCACCAGCAGGACGTAGTCGCTGCGCACCAGCCGCGTCACCGCCAGGCCCCGCAGCTGCGCCGCGGGCAGTGCCAGCAGAGCGGCGTCGAGCAGGCCGCGGCGCAGGTCCTCGGCGAGACCGGTGGAGCCGGTGGTCGAGGTGCGCAGGAGCAGGTCTACCAGCGGGTGCCGGGTGCGGAAGACGCCGAGCGCGCCGGGCAGGTCGACGAGGTCGAGGGCGGAGAAGGTGCCCACCCGCACCCGCCCGCGGAGCCCCGCCGCGTCGTCGGCCGCGAGCGAGCGCATCCGGTCGAGGCTGTCGATCGCCGATCGGGCCGAGGGCAGGAGCGCCTCGCCGACCGCGGTGAGCGCCACCCGCCGGGTCGAGCGGGCGAACAGCGGCGAGCCGAGCTCCTGCTCGAGCGAGCGGATGCTCGCCGAGAGGGTCGACTGCACGACGAACAGGCGCGCGGCCGCCCGGGTGAAGCTGAGCTCCTCGGCGACGGCGACGAAGGCGGCGAGCTGGCGGTCGTCCATCCGCCCATTATCCAGCAGGGACGATCAATCCAACCGAGATCCTCCGTTGGACACGGATGATGGGGCGGAGCACTGTGGACACCGTGACCACCACCGAGCGCTCCCTCCCGTCCGTCCACCGCCGCGAGCTCCCGCACCGCCACGGCTTCTGGGTGATCGCCGTCGCCTTCCTCACGGTGATGGCGTTCTCGACCGTGCCGACACCGCTCTACGCGATCTACCAGCAGCGCGACGGGTTCCCGGCCTTCGTCGTCACCGTGGTCTTCGCCGCGTACGCGGTCGGAGTCGTGGCGAGCCTCTTCCTCGCCGGGCACGTCAGCGACTGGCTTGGCCGCCGCCGGATCCTGCTCGCGTCGATCCTCGTCGAGGTCCTGGCGGCCGCCGTGTTCCTGCTCTGGCCGGACGTGCCCGGGCTGATCCTCGCCCGCCTGCTGACCGGGCTCGGCGTCGGCGCGCTCACCGCGACGGCCACCGCCCATCTCTCGGAGCTGCGCGCCGTCGCCCGCCCGGAGGAGGGCCCCGGCACCTCCCGCGCCGTCTCCGCCCTCGTCAACATGGGCGGGCTGGCGCTCGGCCCGCTCGTCGGCGGGGTGTTCGCCGTGACGGTGCGCGAGCCCCTGGTCGTCCCGTACGCCGTGTTCCTCGTCCTCCTGGTCGTCCTCGGGATCGGCGTCGCGCTCGTCCCCGAGACGGTCGAGCGGCGCGAGGTCCTCCCGGCCTACCGTCCGCAGCGCCTGGCCGTGCCGGCCGCCTCCCGCGGCGTCTTCCTCTCGGCCGCGGTCGGCGCGTTCGCCGGGTTCGCCGTGTTCGGCCTCTTCACCTCGCTGGCGCCGACCTTCCTCGCCGGGCGCTTCGGCGAGACCTCCCACCTCGAGGCGGGCGCGGTCTCCTTCGGGGTCTTCGCCGCCGGAGCCGTCGCGCAGCTGGTCTCGATCCGGCTGTCCTCGCGGACGGCGCTCCGCCTCGCGGCCGTGGCGCTGACGGCCGGGCTGCTGCTGGTCGCGACCGGCGCCGTGATCGTCTCGGTGTCCGCCTTCATCATCGGCGGGGTGCTCGCGGGAGCGGGCGTGGGCCTGCTCTTCCGCCTGGCGCTCGGAGTCGCCGGCTCGCTCGCCACCGACGAGACCCGCGGCGAGGTGCTCGCGGCCGTGTTCCTCGCCGCCTACCTCGGCCTCGCGGTGCCGGTTCTGGCGATCGGTGCCGCGCTCGCGCTCCTGCCGGCCGTCCCGGTCCTGCTCGGCTTCGTCGCCGTCGTGCTCGTCCTGGTGCTCGCGGCGATCGCCCGGATGCGGCGCACCGCCTGACGCGAGCGGGGGAGGGGCCGCGAGCTGGACAATGGAGGCATGAAGCTCTTCCCGTTCGGACGCGGCGACGCGAACCCCCTCCCCTCCGACGACCGCGGCTCGGGCAAGCTCGACGACTACGACTACGAGCTGCGCCCGAAGTCGCGGCGCGGTGACACCCTCCTCCGCCTCGCCGACTCCCGGCCGCACCAGGACGAGATCGCGCGGGTGCTCGCCCTCGGCGAGGACGAGGTCACGGCCGTGATCCCGCGCCGCACCGCGGAGGAGGAGCGCGTGGATGCTCCGATGCCGGTCCGCCTGTTCGCGGCCCAGCGCCCCTCGGGGCTCGTCGGCCAGGTGCCGCGCGGTCTCGAGAACGTGGTCGAGGCCGCCCTCGCCCGGCTCTCGGAGGCGGGGAGGTCGCCCCGCGTGCCGGCCCGCATCGTGACGGTGAGGGGCGGGCTGCGCGTCGAGCTGCTGATGCACGAGACGCGGGGCTGACGGGCGGAGGGCCGGCCGGGTCGGCGCGGTCCATGGAGGAACCGCACCGCGGCTGATAGCATGAACCGGTTCCGAATCCGAAAGCGACCGCCGGTCGACCCAGGATTCGAGCCACGGAGCAGGCCGGCAGGAAGCTGGTCCTCGGTGGTGGAGTCCCGGACGGCGGCAGCGTGCGACAGAGCACGGGCCGCCGCGGCACGAGTCGCAGGCGGCACGTCCCGCTCGCGGCACAGGTCGCGACAGCCCGGAGCTCTTCTACTGGTGGCCAGCACGAACGCCCTCCACACGACGGCACGGCGCGAAGCCCTGCCGTGGGATCGTCTCGATTCCTGACCGGACCGCTGCTCCGACGAACGCCGGCGCCCAGAAGGGGCGCCGCTGCAGAGGTTAAGGAGACAGACCTCTTGGAAGGTCCTGAAATCACATTCGCCGAAGCCGTTCTCGACAACGGCTCGTACGGCACCCGCACCGTCCGCTTCGAGACCGGCCGCCTCGCGCAGCAGGCTCAGGGCGCCGTCGCCGCCTACCTCGACGAGGACACCATGCTCCTCTCGGCCACGTCGGCCTCGAAGAACCCGAAGGACAACTTCGACTTCTTCCCGCTGACCGTCGACGTCGAGGAGCGCTCCTACGCCGCCGGCAAGATCCCCGGCTCGTTCTTCCGCCGCGAGGGCCGCCCCTCCACCGAGGCGATCCTGGTCTGCCGTCTGATCGACCGGCCGCTGCGCCCCTCGTTCGTCGAGGGCCTGCGCAACGAGGTCCAGATCGTCATCACGGTCCTCAGCATCGCGCCGGACGAGTTCTACGACGCCCTCGCGATCAACGCCGCGAGCGCGTCCACGCAGATCTCCGGCCTGCCGTTCTCCGGCCCGGTCGCCGGCGTCCGCCTGGCGCTCATGTCCGACGGCTCCGGCAACGACCAGTGGGTCGCCTTCCCCAAGGCCTCCCAGCTGGAGAACGCCGTCTTCGACCTCACCGTCGCGGGCCGCGTCGTCACCAACGAGGACGGCTCCTCGGACGTCGCCATCATGATGGTCGAGGCCGAGGCCACGGAGTCCTCCTGGAACCTCATCAAGGCGGGTGCGACCAAGCCCAGCGAGGACGTCGTCGCCGAGGGCCTCGAGGCCGCCAAGCCCTTCCTCCGCGCACTCGTCGAGGCGCAGGCGAAGCTCGCCGCCGAGACCGCGAAGCCGGTCAAGGACTACCCGGTGTTCCTGCCCTACGCGCAGGAGACCTACGACAACGTCGCCGAGCTCAGCTACGACGAGCTCGTCCGCGTGTACCAGATCGCCGACAAGGTCGAGCGGCAGGACGCCGACGACGCCCTCAAGGCGCGCGTCAAGGAGCAGATTGCCGAGCGCATCGCCTCGGGTCAGCTCTCCGCCGAGGCCTACAACCAGGTCGGAGCGGCGTACAAGTCCGTCACGAAGGTGGTCGTCCGCGGCCGCATCCTCCGCGACGGCGTGCGCATCGACGGACGCGGCCTCGCCGACATCCGCCCGCTCGACGCCGAGGTGCAGGTCATCCCGCGCGTCCACGGCTCGGCCATCTTCCAGCGCGGCGAGACCCAGATCCTCGGCGTCACCACGCTGAACATGCTCAAGATGGAGCAGCAGATCGACTCGCTGTCGCCCGTCACCAAGAAGCGGTACCTGCACCACTACAACTTCCCGCCCTACTCGACCGGTGAGACCGGCCGCGTCGGATCGCCGAAGCGTCGCGAGATCGGGCACGGCTTCCTCGCCGAGCGCGCCCTCGTGCCGGTGCTGCCGAGCCGCGAGGAGTTCCCCTACGCGATCCGCCAGGTCTCCGAGGCGCTGAGCTCCAACGGCTCGACCTCGATGGGCTCGGTCTGCGCGTCGACCCTGTCGCTCCTCAACGCCGGAGTGCCGCTGCGCGCCCCGGTCGCGGGCATCGCGATGGGCCTCGTGTCCGACGTCGTCGACGGCCAGACCCGCTACGCGGCGCTGACCGACATCCTGGGCGCCGAGGACGCGCTCGGCGACATGGACTTCAAGGTCGCCGGAACCGCCGAGTTCGTCACGGCCATCCAGCTCGACACGAAGCTCGACGGCATCCCGTCGTCGGTGCTCGACGCCGCGCTCAAGCAGGCCAAGGACGCCCGCACCACGATCCTCGCGGTGCTCACGGCGGCCATCGACCAGCCCGACGAGATGGCCCCGACCGCGCCCCGCGTGATCTCGGTGCAGATCCCCGTCGACAAGATCGGCGAGCTGATCGGCCCCAAGGGCAAGACGATCAACGCGATCCAGGACGAGACCGGCGCCGACATCTCCATCGAGGAGGACGGCACCGTCTACATCGGAGCCGTCGACGGCCCGTCGGCCGAGGCCGCGCGTGCGCAGGTCAACGCCATCGCGAACCCGACCAACCCCGAGGTCGGCGAGCAGTTCCTCGGAACCGTCGTCAAGCTCGCGACGTTCGGCGCGTTCGTCTCGCTCCTCCCCGGCAAGGACGGGCTGCTGCACATCAGCGAGGTCCGCAAGCTCGCCGGCGGCAAGCGCGTCGAGAACGTCGAGGACGTCCTCGGAGTCGGTCAGAAGCTGCTCGTCCAGATCACCAAGATCGACGACCGCGGCAAGCTGTCCCTCGCGCCCGTCGTGGCCGAGGAGGCCGAGGCCGAGGCTCCCGCCGAGAGCTGATCCCTCCTGCACGACCGTGACGCCCGTCCCACTCCGGTGGGGCGGGCGTCCGTCGTCGGCGGGGGCATGGGGTACGGTGGCGGGACCGCGCCGCACCGCCCCGACCGGAGGACTCCGTGACCGACCCGACGCCCCTGGCCACCGAGCCGGAGACGCTGCTCCTCTCACGCACCCTGGGTCGGACCGGCCTCCCCGTGCATCCGCTCGCCCTCGACGGCTCCGTCTTCGGCTGGGCCGCCGGGATCGACGACACCACCGAGGTGCTCGACGCGTTCGGCCGTCTCGGCGGCACCCTGATCTCGACCGCGGACCACTACGCGACCGGTCGGAGCGAGTACATGATCGGCCGCTGGCTCGAGCAGAGCGGGCTGCGCGAGCGGATGCTGGTCGCGACGAAGGTCGGCCGGCACCCGGACGCGCCGGGCCTCGCCCCGGAGGACGTCCGCATCGCGATCGAGGGGAGCCTCGAGCGGCTCGGCACCCGGATCGACCTGCTCTCGTTCGACAGCGAGGACCCCGGGATCCCCATCGCCGACAGCCTGGCGGCGGTCGCGCCGTTCCTGGCGGACGGCTCGGTCGGCGCCCTGGGCGCCGCGCACTTCAGCGGAGCCGCGATCACGGCGCTGCACGAGACGGCGACCGCGTTCGCGCTGCCGTCGCTCTCGGCCGTCGTGTCGGAGTACAGCCTGATGGAGCGCCGGACCTACGAGACCGACGTCGCCCCCGAGGTGGTGCGGCTCGAGCTCGGCACCCTCGCGCGGCTGCCCCTGGCGAGCGGCTACCTCACCGGCGCCCTGCGCAGCCGCACGGACGAGCCGGAGTCGGCCCTGTTCGAGGCGGGCCTGGACTACGTCGGCCGCCACGGCTCCCGCGTGCTCGCTGCCCTCGACGAGATCGCCGGGGCCCACGGCACGGAGCCCGGCGTGGTCGCGCTCGCCTGGGTGCTCTCGCACCAGGAGGTCTCGGCGGCGATCGTCCGGGCGCGGAACGCCGCGGAGCTCGAGTCGCTGTTCGCGGCGGCCGCGCTCCCGCTGACCCGGAGCGACATCGCTCAGCTGGACCGCGTCTCCGCCTGAGGCCCTCGCCCGCTGGTCCGCCGCCGTCGAGCGCCGCGCCCCGCGCCGGGCTCGGAGCGGGGCGCGGCGAGGTTCAGCGGCGCAGGATGCGCGCCTCCCACGGGCCGAGCGTCGACCCGGTCGCACCGTCTACGTTGCCGAGGACCGTCTCGGCAGCCGCCCACTCCTCGAGCAGCGGCACCTCGAGCGGCTCACCGGACACGTTCCCGACGACGAGCAGCTCGCCCGGTCCGGTGCGCGTGAAGGCGAAGAGCGCGGGGTGCTCGGGCTCCAGCAGCGCGAAGCGGCCCAGCTGCACCGTCTCGTCGGCGTGCCGCAGCGCGATCAGCGCCCGGTAGTACTCGAAGACCGACCGCTCGGCGGCCCGATCGGCGGCGACGTTCACCTCGGCGGCGTTCGGGTTGACCGCGATCCACGGCTCGCCGGTCGTGAAGCCGGCCTGGAGGCTGTCGTCCCACTGCACCGGCGTGCGGGCGTTGTCGCGGCTCTGCGCGCGCAGCCCGGCGAGCACGGTCGCGGGGTCCTCGCCGCGCTCGCCGACGGCCTCGGCCCAGTAGTTCAGGGACTCGACGTCGCGGAAGTCCTCGATGCCGGCGAACGGGACGTTCGTCATCCCGATCTCGTCGCCCTGGTAGATGTACGGCGTGCCGCGCTGGAGGTGGAGGAGCGTCGCCCAGAGGGTCGCGGACTCGTAGCGGTGCGCGCCGTCGTCCCCGAAGCGCGAGACGAGACGCGGCTGGTCGTGGTTGCCGAGGTACAGGCTGTTCCAGCCGCGCTCGGCCAGGCCGTCCTGCCAGCGCGCGAGGTTGGCCTTCAAGGCGACCAGGTCCAGCGGCACCGGGTGGAACTTGTCGACTCCGTGGTCGATGCCGACGTGCTCGAACTGGAAGACCATGTCGAGCTCACGCCGCTCGGGATCGGTCACGAGCACCGCCTCCTCGAGGGTGACCCCGGGCATCTCGCCGACGGTGAGGAAGGAGCCCTCGCGGTGCGCGAACACGGCCTCGTGCATCTCGCGGAGGTATTCGTGGAGCCGCGGACCCACCCCTCCGACGATGCCCGCGCCGCCCTGCTCGCCGTCGACGGCTCCGACGTCCTTCGAGACGAGGTTGATCACGTCCATCCGGAAGCCGTCCACTCCGCGGTCGAGCCAGCGGTTCATCATCGCGTGCACCGCGTGCCGCACCTCGGGGTTCTCCCAGTTGAGGTCCGGCTGCTGCACCGCGAAGAGGTGGAGGAAGTACTCGTCCGTCGCCGGGTCGAGCGTCCAGGCCGGGCCTGAGAAGTAGGAGCGCCAGCCGTTCGGCTCGGCGACGTCGAGGCCGGCGCCGGCGGCCGTCTCGAGCTCGCGGCCGGGCTCGGCCGAGCGGCGCCCGCGGCGCCACCAGTACCAGTCGCGCTTCGGGTCCTCCTGCGAGGAGCGGGACTCGACGAACCAGGCGTGCTCGTCGCTCGTGTGGTTGACCACGAGGTCCATCACGATGCGGATGCCGCGCTCGTGGGCCTCCGCGAGGAGCAGGTCGAACTCCTCCAGCGTGCCGAACCGCGGGTCGATGTCCTCGTAGTCCGAGATGTCGTAGCCGTTGTCGTGCTGCGGCGACGGGTAGACCGGCGAGAGCCAGATCACGTCGACCCCCAGGTCGGCGAGGTGGTCGAGCTTCGAGCGGATGCCGCCCAGGTCGCCGATGCCGTCGCCGTTCGAGTCCGCGAACGAGCGCGGGTAGATCTGGTAGACGACGGCGCTCGTCCACCAGGGCGCTGACGTCTCCCGCTCGGGGGAGTCGGAGGTCGGGGCGGCGGTCTCGGAGGGGGTCGGGGCGGCGGAGTCCATGGTCGCGAATCTAGCCCGGACGGCCGACACGGAGGGGCCCGCCGCACCGCTCGCCGGCGCGAGTCGACCCCGCCGGCGGCGCCCGTGTAACGATCTGGTGAACCGTGCGCGACCCGGCGGAGTGGCGGCTCCGGCGCTCGGATACTCTCTCCCCTGGCGGGACCCGAGCCGCCGCAGGGAGAGTGGTGGCGTGCCCAGGGACAGGACCGGCGCCGTCGTGCGGGCTCCCCGTCACAGTGCCGTCCCGCTCCCGCCCGCGGTCTCCCGCGCAGCCGCCTCGAGCGGCGTCCTCGCCGAGACCGGCCCCGTCGAGCCGACCGCCGTCGCACCCTCGCGCCGCCGGCCGATGGGCGACTCCGGCCACGACCTCTTCCCCTTCGTGCTCGACGCGGCGGCCCTCGGCCGCGACGACGGTGCCGCGCTGCTCGAGCGCTACGCGGCGTGGGGCGGCAACGGCGTCGTCGTCACCGACTCGAGCCTCGCGGAGGGCGTCGGCGGCTGGCCCGCCGGACACCGCGACCGGGACCGCTTCCTCCTGATCGGCCGCTTCGCCGCTCCGGTCGGCGCGCCCGCGACGCCGCGTGCGCTGGTGGACCGTGTCGAGGGGGCGCTGCGCCGCCTCCGCACCGACCGCCTCGATGTGCTGGCGGTCCGCCCCGACGGGGCCGGACGCCTCGACGAGCTCCTCAGCGCCGTCGACGTGCTGCTGGCGCGCGGGCTGGTGCGGTCGGTGGTCGCCTCCGGGTTCTCCCCAGAGGAGCTGTTCGAGGCGCGCGTCCTGGCCGCCCACGGGCTGCCCCGCCTCGCCGGCGCGGAGGTCCGCTGGAACCTGCTCGAGCGGCCCGGCTCGGAGGGCGATCTCGGCCTCGTCGCCGCCGGCCAGGGACTCGCCCTGCTCGCGACCGTCCCCCTCGCCCACGGGTTCCTCCGCGGCGCCGAGCGCACCCGCCGCGAGCTCGGCCGCCTGCCCGACGGGGCACTCGCCGCCGCCCACCTCGGGCGCCGCGGACGCCGGGTCCTCGCCGTCCTCGACGCGATCGGTGCCGAGCTCTCGGCCGCTCCCGCCGCCGTCGCCCTGGCCTGGCTGCTCGGCCGGCCGCGGCTGACCGCCGCGACGGTCGCCCCGCGCTCACCCGCCGACGTGGACGCGCTGGTGCGCGCGGTCTCGCTCGAGCTCGACCCCGGACACCTGGCCGCGCTGGAGCGCGCGCGCCGCTGACCGCGCCCGTCCGCGACGCCCCCTGCACCTCTCCCGCCACGGCGCGACAGCCCGGCTCGGGCCGCCGTCGCGGTGGCCTAGGGTGGGCACGATGAATCACGGAGTCGCACTGCCCCTCGACCAGCCGGAGACGTCAGTCCGGGCCGCAGGCGGATCCACGGTCCGCCGCTCCGTCCTCCCGAGCGGTGTCCGCATCCTCAGCGAATCGGTGCCCGGCGCCCGCAGCGCCACGATCGGCTTCTGGGTCGCCGCGGGTTCTCGCGACGAGCGGCCCGGCCGCCCCGCGACCGCGGGCGAGCCCGCCGTGCCCTCCAACGTCGGCTCGACGCACTTCCTCGAGCACCTGCTGTTCAAGGGCACGCAGAAGCGGTCCGCCCTCGACATCGCCGTGTCCTTCGACTCCGTGGGCGGGGAGCACAACGCTCTCACCGCCAAGGAGTACACCTGCTACTACGCCAAGATCCAGGACCGCGACCTCCCGATGGCGGTCGAGGTGATCGCCGACATGGTGACCTCGAGCCTGATCGATCCGGACGAGTTCGAGACCGAGCGCGGGGTCATCCTCGAGGAGCTGGCGATGGCGGACGACGATCCGGCCGACGTGGCGGGCGAGAAGCTGTTCGAGGCCGTGTTCGGCGACCACCCGCTGGGCCGCCCGATCGGGGGCACCGCCGCGACCATCGGCGAGGCCACCCGGGACGCGGTCTGGGCGCACTACCGCGCCGCCTACCGCCCGCGAGACGTGGTGATCACCGTCGCCGGCGCCGTCGACCACGAGGCGCTCGTCGCGCTGCTCCAGCGGGTCCTCGTCGCCGACGGCTGGGACCTCGGCACGGCGGCCCCGCCCGTCGAGCGGCGCGTCGGCGGCCGTGCGTCCTACACCCGCGGCAGCGCCCTGTCGGTGGTGCACCGCCCCACCGAGCAGGCGAACCTGCTGGTCGGCTTCCCCGGTCTCGCCGCGGGCGACGAGCGGCGGATGACGATGGGCGTCCTCAACTCGATCCTCGGCGGCGGCATGTCCTCGCGGCTGTTCCAGGAGGTGCGCGAGAAGCGCGGCCTGGCCTACTCCGTCTACTCCTTCGCCCCGTCCTACTCGGACGCGGGCCTCTTCGGGCTCTACGCCGCGTGCACCCCGGCGAAGGCGGGGACGGTCGCCGAGCTCCTGCTCACCGAGTTCCACCGCCTCGCCGAGGACGGCGTCACCGACGACGAGCTCGCCCGCGCCCGCGGCCAGCTCTCGGGAGCGGCGGCGCTCGCGCTGGAGGACTCCGACACCCGGATGTCGCGCCTCGGACGCGCCGAGCTGACCTTCGGCGAGTTCGTCGACCTCGACGAGAGCCTGCGCCGACTCGCCCTCGTCGGCGCGGAGGACGTCCAGGCACTCGCGGCAGACTTGGCCCGGGGGCCGTCGTCGATCTCGGCCGTCGGCGCGGTCGACGAGTCGGCCTTCGCCGGGATCGCCGGGATCGAGAGTGCCTCCGCGATCTGATCCGATCGTCGAACGCCCGCTGACCGCGCACCGCCGCGCCGCACCAGGGAGGACCCCGTGTCCCACTACATCTACCTCGTCCGCCACGGCGAGCAGCAGGACGCCGAGCACGGCATGCCGGACGGCCCGCTCTCGGCCCGTGGTGAGCGCCAGGCGAGGCTCATCGCCGAGCGGCTCGGCGGAGTCCCCTTCACCGGAGCGTGGCACTCCCCGCTGCGCCGGGCCGAGGAGACGGCCGCACGCTTCCAGACGCTTCTGCCGAGCCTGCCGCTCCAGCCGTCCTCGCTGCTGTTCGACTGCATCCCCTCGGGGCCGACCCCGGACATGCCCAAGGCGTTCGAGCCCTTCTTCGGCAGCGTCACCGCGGCCGAGATCGAGGCGGGGCACGCGCAGATGCAGGACGCGGTGGCCGAGTTCCTGGCGCCGTCGCGCGAGGACCGCCACGACCTCCTCATCACCCACAACTTCGTGATCGGCTGGTTCGTCCGCCACGTGTTCGACGCTCCCGACTGGCGGTGGCTGGGCCTCAACCAGGCCAACTGCGGGCTGACGATCATCCGCGTCCGCTCCCGCAAGCCGCCGGTGCTCGTCGTGCACAACGACCTCTCGCACCTGCCCGTGGAGCTGCGCACCGGCCTGCCCGAGGCCCAGCCGTACTGAGCCGCGGGCTACGCTGAGTCGGTGACTACCTCCGTCGCCGTGGTCGGCGCGTCCGGCCGACTCGGCTCGTTCACCTGCTCGCTCATCGAGGCGTCGAGCGAGTTCTCGCTCGTCGCACGGCTCGGCTCGCGGAGCGATCCCGCCGAGATGCTCGCGGCCGACGTCGTCGTCGACATGACCGTGCCGGCCGTCAGCCAGCAGATCGTCGACTTCGCCGTGGCCAACGGGAGGAAGGTGCTCGTCGGCACCTCCGGCTGGACCGGCGACCGGATCGCGGCCCTCCGGCGCAGCGTCGCCGAGCAGCCGGAGGCCGGCGTCGTGATCATCCCCAACTTCTCGCTGGGCTCGGTGCTCGCGACCGCGCTGGCCACCGTGGCCGCGCGCTTCTTCGACGCCGCCGAGATCGTCGAGACCCACGGCGCCCGCAAGGTCGACTCGCCCTCCGGGACCGCGGTCCGCACGGCCGAGCTGCTGCTGCGCGCCCGGGCCGAGCTCGGTCCGGTGCAGGCTCCGCACACCGACCAGCGGGCCCGCGGCCAGCAGGTCGCGAGCGTCCCGGTCCACAGCCTCCGCCTGCCCGGAGTGGAGGCGCGCCAGGAGGTCGTCTTCGGCGGCACCGGCGAGACGGTCACCATCCGGCACGACACCACCTCGCAGGCGTCCTACGAGCAGGGCGTCCTGCGTGCTCTCGACGCGGTCCGGACGACCTCGGGCGTGGTGGTGGGCCTCGACGCGCTGATCGACCTGCGCGCCGCCTTCGACGCCGCGCCTCTCGCCGAGCGGCCGGTCGACGAGCAGCCCGTCGTCGACCGGGGTCCGTCCGGCCAGGCCGCCGCAGCGACGAGCACCCCGTGAGGACCCGCGTCGGCGTCGTCCTGATGGCGGTCCTGCTCGCCCTCTACCTGTTCGTCTGCCTGCAGTACTCCGTCGTCGCCTTCGCCGCGGCGACGGTGCCCGGCATCGTGATGGGCGTCGGCCTGCTGATCCTCGGCGCCGTCGGCGTCTGGGGGCTCGTGCGCGAGCTGCTGTTCGGGCTCCGCGCCGAGAAGCTGGCCCGTCGGCTGGAGGGCGAGAACGCGCTGCCGCAGGAGGTCCTCGACTCGCGGGCCAGCGGGCGTCCGCTCCGGGAGGAGGCGGACGCGCTGTTCCCGCGGTACGCGGAGGAGGTCGACAAGCAGCCCGGGAGCTGGCGCGCCTGGTACCGCCTCGGCCTCGCCTACGACGCCAGCGGCGACCGCAAGCGCGCCCGAGGCGCCATCCGCCGGGCCATCGCGCTGGAGCACGAGTCTCCGGCCTGACCGCTCGGCCGCGACCCGAGCGCGGCTCTCCGGGCGACGACCGCTCACCGGATCAGGCGAGCACCCACTCCAGCGCCTCGCCGACCGTGCGGTGGCGGAACTCGAAGCCGTCGTCGAGCAGCCGCTGGGGGACCAGGCGCTGGCTCGAGAGCAGGAGCTCGTGCCCGGCGTCGCGCAGCGCGAGCTCGATGATCTTCTCGGGGACGGCCAGCTTGAACGGGCGGTGCAGCTGCTCGGCGAGGGTGCGCATCACGTCGTTCGCGGTCGCCGGCACCGGTCCGGCGAGGTTCACCGGGCCCGAGAGCGAGGACGTGAGCAGGTGGCGGATCGCCGCGGCCTCGTCGTAGAGGCTGATCCAGGGCCAGGCCTGGTTGCCGCTGCCGAGCGGCCCGCTGAGACCGAGCTTCGTCAGGGGCAGGAGCGGCTTGAGCGCGCCGCCGTCGCCGAGGACGAGCCCGGTGCGAGCGGTGACCACCCGCGTGGCCTCGGGCGCGAGGTGGGCGGCCTTCTCCCAGCGGTCGACGACGTCGGCGAGGAACCCGTCGCCGCGCGAGGACTGCTCGGTGAGCTCCTCGCCCGGGCGGTCTCCGTAGTAGCCGACCGCGGAGGCGTTGATCAGCGTCGTCGGCGGGGTCGAGGACATCCGCATCGCGTCGGTGAGGGTCTGCGTGGACTGGATCCGCGAGTCGAGGATCTCCCGCTTGTAGGACGCGGTCCACGGCAGGCGGCTGATCGAGGCGCCGGAGAGGTTGATCACGGCGTCGACGCGGTCGAGCACGCTGAAGTCGAGCATGTGCGAGGTGGGCGCCCAGTGGAACTCGTCCGGGCTCGACGGCGCGTGGCGCACCAGGCGCAGGATCTCGTGCCCCTCGGCGCGCAACTGGCGGGTCAGCTCGGAGCCGATCATCCCGCTGGCGCCCGAGATCAGGACGCGGAGCCGGGGAGCGGACGCATTCGGCCGGGCCGAGGGCAGCTCGGACGGCGTCGACACGTGCTCGCCCGGCGTGCGCGCGGCGCGTCGCGGCGAGCCGGAGTCCGTGGTCCCGTCGTGGTCGGAGTGCCGTGCGGATGAGTCGCTCATGGTGCCTCCCGGAGCCGGTCGCGGGCCGCCCGCGAAGCGGACCCAGCCTAGAGCCTCACGCCCGGGAGCCGGCCGAGCGCCCGACCAGGCCGGCCCGCGCGAGCACGAGGTAGAGCTCGCAGCCCAGGCAGAGGCCGAACACGGCGTTGAGGAAGGCGGCGAGGAAGGCGACGGCCGCGGCGACCGGAACCGATCCCGGGACGCCGGCGACGTGCAGGAGGACGCCGGTGCCGGTCACCACCAGGCCGATCAGCTGGGCGAAGCGCGGCGGGCGGGCGTCCTCCCACTCGCGCGGCGGTGCCAGGTGCGGCCGGACCACCCGGCGGAACAGCACCGCCCAGGGGCCGGAGCCGACGCCGCGCGCGGCCGACCAGGCGAAGAGGGCGGCGAGCGCGAGCAGCAGGAGGAAGCCGGGCTGGGAGAGCCGGCCGTCGAGGTCGGCCCGGGCCGGGGCCGCGAGCCCGAGGCCCACGGCCGTGAGGAGGAGTGCGGCGGTGACTCCGGCGGCGACCCTCGGGCCGCGGGGATCGACGGTGCCGGACGGGGGAGTGGCGCCGGTGGTGGAGGGGGAGCGGGTGCTCATCATGTCTCCTGGAGTCGGTCGAGCTCGATGGTCAGGGCGGCGCGGGTCGGAGCGCCGCCGATGCGGCTGCGCGGCACTCCGTCTCGATCGAGCAGGAGGAGCGTGGGCGTCTGCCGGACGCGGAAGCGCGCCGCGAGGTCGGGGCGGTGCGTCAGATCGACGTCGAGGTGCGCCAGCCCGGTCCGCTGCTGGGCGAGCTCCCCGACCATCCGTCGCACTGCAGGGCACCGCGTGCAGACGTCGGTCGAGAACTGCACGACTGTGGCCCGGGTCCCGAGCACTGCGCCGGGGACGAGCCCGCCGGGGTCGATCGCGGGGCCCTGGCGCGAGGGGACGCCCGCGACGCGCCCGGAGCGGGCCCGATGGACAGCCCCGAGGACGACGCCCAGCGCGACGAGGCCGAGCAGTGCGGCGAGGATCGTCACGGGCTCCATCCGGGAAGCGTAGGTCGGCGCAGGCGCTGCGCGGACGACTGTTTCGGGATGTGACGACGGCCGCGGTCGGAGCGTGGTCTAGGTTCGATCCGTGACCGAACAGAGCAGCCTCAGCGCAGACCCGAGCAGTCCCGTCTTCCGCAGTGATGTCGTCGTCGAGCTGGTCCGCGCGAGCGCCCACGACTCGGACGTGCTGTTCGCGGCCCGCGTCTCGACCCAGGGCGAGAAGACGCTCGCCGAGGCGCTCGACGGTGAGGAGTCCGACGCCGAGCTGCAGCGCAAGCGCGACCGCGGACTGATCAACTACCTGATGCGCGACCGCCACGGCTCGCCGTTCGAGCACAACTCGATGACCTTCTACGTGCAGGCGCCGATCTTCGTCTTCCGCGAGTTCATGCGGCACCGCATCGCCTCCTACAACGAGGAATCGGGCCGCTACCGCGAGCTCCGCCCGGTCTTCTACGTGCCCGGCCCCCGGCGCAACCTCGTGCAGGTCGGCAAGCCCGGCGCCTACTCCTTCGAGCCGGGCACCGCGGAGCAGGCCGAGCTCGTCGCCGAGGAGACGCGCCGCGTCAGCACGCAGGCCTACGAGTCGTACCGGCGGATGCTCGGCGAGGGCGTCGCCCGCGAGGTCGCCCGGATCGTCCTCCCGCTGAACATCTACTCGTCGATGTACGTCACGCTCAACGCCCGCTCGCTGATGAACTTCCTCTCCCTGCGCACCAAGCGCGAGGACTCGACGTTCCCCTCCTTCCCGCAGCGCGAGATCGAGATGGCGGCCGAGCAGATGGAGACGCACTTCCAGGAGCTGATGCCCCTCACGGCCGCCGCCTTCACAGCGAACGGCCGCGTCGCCCCGTAGCCCGCCGCCCGGCGAGGACGAGCGGGCCGTCCCGCCCGATCGCCTGCTGCCGTCCGCGCGGGCGGCTCCGGGAAGCTCCTCCCGGCGGCGCGGCGGCGACCCGCTACCCTGGCAGCGTGTCAACTCCGGAGAATCCCTTCGGCCAGGTCCTGGTCGCCCTGGTCACCCCGTTCACCGCCGACGGCGAGGTCGACTGGCCCGGTGTCGAGAAGCACATCGACGACTGCATCGCAGCGGGCGCGGACGGCATCGTGGTCACCGGGACCACGGGCGAGACCAGCACCCTGACCGACCCGGAGAAGATCCGCCTCGTCGAGGTCGGCCGCTCGGTCGCCGGGGGCCGCGCGAAGATCATCACGGGAGGCGGCTCGAACGAGACCGCCCACGCCATGCAGCTCGCCCGTCAGAGCGAGAAGGCCGGCGCCGACGGCAACATGATCGTCACCCCGTACTACAACAAGCCCACGCAGGCGGGCGTGCTCACCCACTTCCGGATGATCGCGGATGCGACGGACCTGCCGGTCATCCTCTACGACATCCCCGGCCGCACCGGCGTGCCGATCCGCTACGAGACGATCCTGCGGGCGGCCAAGCACCCGAACATCCTGGCCGTGAAGGACGCGAAGGGCGATCTCTCCGAGGTCAGCCGCGTGCTCAACCAGACCGACCTGATGTACTTCTGCGGCGACGACGCGAACGTGCTCCCCGAGCTCGCCATCGGCGCCACGGGGCTCATCGGCGTCACCGCGAACATCGCCGCCGCGCCGTACCGCACGATCGTCGACGCGGTGAACGCGGGCGACCTCCACGCGGCCACCCGCGCGCACCAGCAGCTCGAGCCGCTCGTGCGCGCCGTGATGACGCACGTCCCCGGGACCGTCGCCGCGAAGTACATCCTGCACGGCCTCGGCCGCATCTCCTCGCCGCGGGTGCGGCTGCCCCTGGTCGGCCCGGAGGAGTCGGAGGCGGCGCTCATCGAGGACGAGCTCGGCCTGGTCCGCGACATCCCGGGCGTCGACTTCCGCAACTTCCGGCCCGACCGCAACGCCGCGGCCGGCGGCGCCCTCCCGAAGGTCGCCGGCACCACCCGCTGAGCCCGAGCGGCACGTCCCGAGAAAGCACCGCTGGAGAAGGAGGGCGCATGCCCGGTCCCGTGATCATCCCCGCCCCGCTCGCTCCGGGAACGCTCCGGATCATCCCCCTCGGCGGTCTCGGCGAGATCGGCCGCAACATGACCGTCTTCGAGATCGACGGCAGGCTCCTGGTCGTCGACTGCGGCGTGCTCTTCCCGGAGGAGGACCAGCCGGGCGTCGACCTGATCCTCCCGGACTTCACGCCCATCCGGGACAGGCTCGACGACATCGTCGGAGTGGTCCTCACCCACGGCCACGAGGACCACATCGGCGCCGTCCCCTACCTGCTCCGCCTGAAGCGCGACATCCCGCTGATCGGCTCCACCCTCACGCTCGCCCTCGTCGAGGCGAAGCTCAAGGAGCACCGGATCACGCCGTACACGCTCACGGTGAAGGAGGGCGACGTCGAGAACCTCGGGCCCTTCGAGCTCGAGTTCGTCGCCGTGAACCACTCGATCCCGGACGCGCTGGCCGTGTCGATCGTCACCGACGCGGGCTCGGTGCTGCACACCGGCGACTTCAAGATGGACCAGCTGCCGCTCGACGGCCGGATCACCGACCTGCGCGCCTTCGCCCGCCTCGGCGAGGAGGGCGTCGACCTGTTCATGGTCGACTCCACCAACGCCGACGTCCCCGGCTTCACGCCGAGCGAGCGCGACATCGGCCCGGTCATCGAGAGCGTCATGGCCAGGGCGACCCGCCGCGTCATCGTCGCGAGCTTCTCCAGCCACGTGCACCGGGTGCAGCAGGTGCTCGACGCGGCCCACGCCACGGGCCGCCGCGTGGCGCTGCTCGGCCGCTCCATGGTCCGCAACATGCGCATCGCCGCGGATCTCGGCTACCTGCACGTCCCTCCGGGAGTCCTGGTCGACATGAAGAAGTCGGGCGACGTCCCCGAGGACAGGATCGTCTACATGTCCACCGGGTCGCAGGGCGAGCCGATGGCCGTCCTCAGCCGGATGGCCAACCTCGATCACCAGATCGAGCCGGGGGAGGGCGACACCGTGATCCTCGCCTCCAGCCTCATCCCCGGCAACGAGAACGCGGTGTACCGGGTCATCAACGGGCTCACGCGGCTCGGAGCGACCGTCGTGCACAAGGGCAACGCGAAGGTGCACGTGTCCGGGCACGCCGCGGCCGGCGAGCTCCTCTACTGCTACAACATCCTCAAGCCGCTGAACGTGATGCCGGTGCACGGCGAGTACCGGCACCTGGTCGCGAACGCGCAGCTCGCGCGTGAGACCGGGATCGCGGAGGAGAACACGATCATCGCCGAGGACGGCACCGTGATCGACCTGCTCGACGGCAGGGCGACCGTCGTCGGACGGCTCGACCTGGGGTTCGTCTACGTCGACGGATCGTCGGTGGGCGAGATCACCGACGCCGACCTCAAGGACCGGCGGATCCTCGGCGAGGAGGGCTTCATCTCGATCATCGTGGTGGTCGAGGCGGGCACGGGGCGGATCGTCGTCGGCCCCGAGATCCACGCGAAGGGCTTCGCGGAGGACGACAGCGTCTTCGACGAGGTCAAGCCGCGGATCGCGGCCGCGCTCGAGGAGGCGGTGCGGAACGGGGCGAGCGATCAGCACGCGCTCTCGCAGGCCGTCCGTCGCGTCGTCGGCCGCTGGGTCAACACCTCCTACCGCCGCCGGCCCATGATCGTGCCGCTCGTCATCGAGGCCTGAGCCTCCCGGCCGGCGGCGGATCGGCGCCGGCCGTCGCGGCGCGGGTCACCGGCCCTGACGGGGGCGGCGGGTACGGTGGCCTCATGGCGACCAGGACCAAGACGACCTCGCGCGGGCGCGGCAGCGCGACTCCGCGCTCCGGCGCGCCGCGATCCGGACGGGGCTCGGGCAAGGCGGCCGCCGAGACGAAGACGGTGGCCTTCGAGTCCGCCCCGCGCACCAACCCCGCCGTGCGGCTCTGGATGGCGCTGGCCCACCTCGCGGGCGGCGCCGCCCGCGCCCTCGGTCCCGAGCGGCTGGCGAAGGAGGAGCGCCGCGACGGCGTCCCCTTCCTGCTGCTGCTGCTGGCCGTCGCGGGCGCGGTGGTCGAGTGGTTCCTCGCGACCGACCCGGTCGCCCTGGTGCTCGACGCGTGGAGCTTTGGCGGCTTCTTCGGCCGTGTCGCCTACGTGCTGCCGGTCGTCCTTCTCCTCTTCTCCCTCTGGCTCTTCCGGCACCCCCGGTCCGTCGACGACAACGGGCGGATCGGCGTGGGCGTCATCACGCTGCTCGTCGCCTCCGCCGGCATCTGCCACGCGCACCTCGGCCTGCCGCAGCCCGGCCAGGGAATCGAGACCATGGCGGCCGCGGGAGGCGTCCTCGGCTGGCTGGTGGGCGCCCCGCTCGCGGCGATCGCCACCGTCCCCGGCGCGACCGTGCTGCTGTCTCTCGTGATCCTGCTGTCGCTGTTCATCATCACCAAGACCCCGCCGAACCGCATCGGCGCGCGCTCCCGGGAGCTCTACGGCTACCTCTTCGGCGCCCCCGTGCTCGACGACGAGGAGCGCGCCCGCCTCAAGGCCGAGCGGGCCGCCGCGAAGGCCGCGGCGAAGGCGGAGGCCGACCAGGAGGAGGACGCGCAGCAGGACGGCGGAGAGCTGCCCTGGTGGCGGCGCACCGAGTCCGGGCGCGAGGACGAGCCGACCGTGCAGACCGAGCTCCCGATCGACTCCTTCACCGAGGTCATCGAGGGCGCCGCGCCGGCCCGCGGCCGCGCGAAGGGCTTCGACACCGCGCTCGAGGAGCGCGACGACGAGGCCCACCCGCCGACCCGCTCCTACGCCACCGAGGTGCTGGCCGAGGCCGAGACCGCCGAGGCGGCGCTCGCCCGCTTCGAGCAGACGGGCGCTCCCCGCGGCGCGACCGGCGTGGTCGACGACGACGCGACCGAGGTCATCCGGCTCGACCGCCTCGACGTGGCGCCCGCCGTCCCGATCCCGCCCGTCATCGAGACCGGCCCGATCGCGCCCCTCGCCGAGGAGGACCCGACCGCCGGCTTCGACTCCTCGTTCGAGGACGACGCGCCGTACCGCCTCCCCTCGGCGGCCGCCCTCTCGACGGGCACGCCCTCCAAGGCGCGCTCGGCGGCCAACGACGAGATGGTCCGCGCCATCACCGAGGTGCTGCAGCAGTTCAACGTGGACGCGACGGTCACCGGCTTCTCCCGCGGCCCGACCGTCACCCGCTACGAGATCGAGCTCGGCCCCGGCGTCAAGGTCGAGCGCGTCACCGCGCTCAGCAAGAACCTCTCCTACGCCGTCGCCAGCAACGAGGTCCGGATCCTTTCCCCGATCCCGGGCAAGAGCGCGATCGGCGTCGAGATCCCCAACACGGACCGCGAGATCGTCTCCCTGGGCGACGTCCTCCGCTCGCCGGCCTCGACGACGTCCACGCACCCGATGACCATCGGCGTCGGCAAGGACGTCGAGGGCGGCTACGTCGTGGCGAACCTCGCCAAGATGCCGCACCTCCTGGTCGCCGGCTCCACCGGCTCCGGCAAGTCCAGCTTCGTCAACTCGATGATCACGAGCCTGCTGATGCGCGCGCGCCCGCAGGACGTGCGGATGGTCCTGATCGACCCCAAGCGCGTGGAGCTCACCATCTACGGCGGAGTGCCGCACCTGATCACTCCGATCATCACGAACCCCAAGAAGGCCGCCGAGGCGCTGCAGTGGGTCGTGAAGGAGATGGACATGCGCTACGACGACCTGGCTTCGTTCGGGTTCCGTCACATCGACGACTTCAACGCGGCCGTCCGCGCGGACGAGATCAAGCTCCCGGCGGGCAGCAGCCGCGTCCTCAAGCCGTACCCGTACCTCCTCGTGGTGGTCGACGAGCTCGCCGACCTGATGATGGTCGCCCCGCGCGACGTCGAGGACTCGATCGTGCGCATCACCCAGCTCGCGCGCGCCTCGGGCATCCACCTCGTGCTGGCCACGCAGCGGCCGAGCGTCGACGTGGTGACCGGCCTCATCAAGGCGAACGTGCCCAGCCGCCTCGCCTTCGCGGTGACCAGCGTGACCGACTCGCGGGTCATCCTCGACCAGCCGGGAGCCGACAAGCTCATCGGGCAGGGCGACGGCCTCTTCCTCCCCATGGGCACCAACAAGCCGATGCGCGTCCAGGGCGCCTGGGTCCGCGAGGACGAGATCGCGAAAGTCGTCGAGCACGTCACCCGTCAGGCGCAGCCCGAGTACCGCCAGGACATCACCGTGCAGGCGCAGCGCAAGGAGATCGACTCCGACATCGGGGACGACCTCGAGCTGCTGGTCGCGGCGGCCGAGCTCGTCGTCAGCACGCAGTTCGGCTCGACCTCGATGCTGCAGCGCAAGCTCCGCGTCGGCTTCGCCAAGGCCGGCCGGCTGATGGACCTGCTCGAGTCGCGCGAGGTCGTCGGCCCCTCTGAGGGGTCGAAGGCCCGCGACGTGCTGGTCACCGCCGAGCAGCTGCCGGGCGTCCTCGCGCGCATGCGCGGCGAGGACCCGGGCGAGGGGCCGGCCGCGCCGTCCTCGGTCGCCCCGGACCCGTACGCGGATCCGCTGGCCGAGCCGACGGGGCCCGCCGCCACCGACTACCACGACGACGACGAGGGGTCCGGCGAGGACGCCTGGACGCTGACGGGACGCGAGTGACCGTCCCGGTCGCCCGCACTGCGAGGAACGGCGGAGCACGATGACCCACCCCACCGCACCGGCTCCGGCCGCGTCGGGCAACTGGAACCTGCCGAACGCGATCACGGTCGTCCGGATCCTGCTGGCGCCCGTCTTCTTCTGGCTCCTGCTGGCCGACGGGGGGCAGGACGGCGGGATCCGGATCGCCGCGGCGCTTCTCTTCATCGTCGCGATCGCCACGGACGGCATCGACGGGCACATCGCCCGGAGCCGGGGCCTCGTGACCGATCTCGGCAAGCTCCTGGACCCGATCGCCGACAAGGTGCTCACCGGCGCGGCGCTCGTCGGGCTCTCGATCCTCGCGGAGCTGCCGTGGTGGGTGACGATCGTCATCCTCGTGCGCGAGATCGGCATCACCGTGTTCCGAATGGCCGTGCTCTCGGACCGGGTGATCCCGGCGTCGCGGGGCGGCAAGCTCAAGACGATCGTGCAGTCGATCGCGATCTCCCTCGCTCTGCTGCCGCTCTGGGCCGTCCTCGGCGAGTGGGTCCACTGGCTGAACGGGATCACGATGACGGCCGCGGTGGTGCTCACGGTCGCCACCGGGATCGACTACCTCGCCGACGCCGCCCGCCAGAGCCGGGCCGCCCGGTCGACGCGGTGACGGCCGCGCAGCTGATCGCCGAGCTCCGGCGGCGGGGTGTCGACCTCGCCGTCGCGGAGTCGCTCACCGGCGGCGCGCTCAGCTCCGCCCTCGTGGAGGTGCCCGGCGCCTCCGCCGTGTACCGCGGGGGAGTGGTGAGCTATGCCACCGACCTCAAGGACCGGCTCCTCGGGGTCGACGCGCGCGTCCTCGGCGAGCGGGGTCCCGTCGATCCCGGAGTCGCCGTGCAGATGGCGCGCGGAGCGTCCTCGCGGCTCGCAGCCGACGGGCGTCCGACGCTCGGCCTGGCGACCACGGGGGTCGCCGGTCCGGATCCGCAGGGGGATGCGGCCGTCGGCACCGTCTTCGTAGCGGCCGTCCTCGGCGAGGACGAGCTCGTCCGTGAGCACCGGTTCGACGGCGACCGCGCCGCGATCCGCGCCGCCTCGGTCGACGCGGCTCTCGCCCTCGGCGCGGAGCTGATCTCCCGCGGCGCATGAGGCGGATACCCAGCGAGGGCCCTCCGGGAATCGGAATGCGCCGCATTGCGGCCCGGTTACAACTGGTGTCGCTCACACGCAAAGTCCAGTCATCCGGTATTAGAGTCGATACCATACGAACCGGGTAGTAAACAGCTATCCGGTTCTCTCGTCCCAGCCCCCGATCACCCGCTCCGGAATCTCCGGCGCTCGTGCTCGCGGTGCAGGTGCACGACATGCGGTTGACGTGGAGAAGGAGGGTCCAGTGGTTCTAGTTCGTCAGGAGATCGGCGATGTCCTCAGGGACTTTCGCCTGCAGAAAGGTCGTACGCTCCGTCAGGTGGCGAGCAAGGCGAGCGTTGCGCTCGGCTACCTGAGCGAGGTCGAACGCGGTCAGAAGGAGGCCTCCTCGGAGATCCTCGCCTCTGTCGCCGACGCCCTCGACACCCCCATCTCGGTGATCATGCGCGAGGTCGGCGATCGTCTCGCCGTCATCGAGGGCATCGAGACCATCCCCGACACCATTCCGGCCGACATGGTCGCCGGCTTCGACGCGGACCTCGTCACGCAGTAGTCGGCCCCCCGTCCCCTCCACTCACCGCACCCGTTCCACGCGAAGGGCGCCCAGGCTCCGGCCGGGCGCCCTTCGGCGTTCCCGGGGGAGTGCGGCCTCCGGGCAGCGGCTACCGTGGACGCATGCGCTTGAGCGAGTTCCGGCAGCTGGTGGACGACGAGTTCGGCGGCGCCTATGCCCGTGTCCTGGTCTCGGACCTCGTGCTGACCGAGCTCGGGGGCCGCACCGCCGAGCGCGCCCTCGCGGACGGAGCGGAGCCTCGCGAGGTCTGGCTCGCCCTCTGCCGCGCCAACGACGTCCCGGAGGCCCGGTGGCACGGCGTGGATCCGCGGAAGCGCCACCGCTGACGCTCCCGTCGCCGAAGCCGTGTTCGACACGCCGACGGCTCGTGCTCGAATCCGTGTTCGAACGGGTCTAGGCTCCTCCACAGAAGCAGGAACGGCCCCGTCTCCACGGAGTCGCTCTCGCTCGGCCCCGATGTCGGTGGTCGGGCGTACCGTCGGAGACACCTGAACGGACCTGCTTCACCGCCTTGTCGCAGCCGGCCGGCACTGTCACTCCGACAGCCACCGGCATGTCGCGACAGCCTGTAGGCGACACCACCACGAACACGAGAGCGAGACGGCCATGCCCAGTTCCTCCGACCGCGAGAAGTCCCTCGAGACCGCACTCGCCCAGATCGACCGCCAGTTCGGCAAGGGCGCCGTCATGCGCCTCGGAAGCGACGACCGCGCTCCCGTCGAGGTGATCCAGACCGGTTCGATCGCGCTCGACGTCGCGCTCGGGATCGGCGGGCTCCCCCGCGGCCGCATCGTCGAGATCTACGGCCCCGAGTCCTCCGGAAAGACCACCCTCACGCTGCACGCGATCGCGAACGCGCAGCGCAACGGCGGCATCGCCGCCTTCATCGACGCGGAGCACGCGCTCGACCCCGAGTACGCCAAGAAGCTCGGCGTCGACATCGACTCCCTCCTCGTGTCGCAGCCCGACACCGGAGAGCAGGCGCTCGAGATCGCCGACAT
Organism: Rathayibacter sp. AY1E6; assembly: GCF_002931115.1. Lineage (NCBI taxonomy): Bacteria > Bacillati > Actinomycetota > Actinomycetes > Micrococcales > Microbacteriaceae > Rathayibacter > Rathayibacter sp. AY1E6. The sequence goes on from NZ_PSVK01000006.1 coordinate 103,975, forward strand.
GCTCGTGCGCTCGGGCTCGATCGACCTCATCGTGATCGACTCCGTCGCGGCCCTCGTGCCGCGTGCCGAGATCGAGGGCGAGATGGGCGACTCCCACGTCGGCCTGCAGGCCCGCCTCATGTCCCAGGCGCTGCGCAAGCTGACCGGCGGACTGAACACCACGAACACCACGATGATCTTCATCAACCAGCTGCGCGAGAAGATCGGCGTCTTCTTCGGAAGCCCCGAGACCACGGCGGGCGGCAAGGCGCTCAAGTTCTACGCGTCGGTCCGCCTCGACATCCGCCGCATCGAGACGCTGAAGGACGGCACCGACGCGGTCGGTAACCGCACCCGCGTCAAGGTCGTGAAGAACAAGATGGCCCCGCCCTTCAAGCAGGCCGAGTTCGACATCCTCTACGGCGTCGGCATCTCCCGCGAGGGCAGCCTGATCGACTTCGGCGTCGAGCACGAGATCGTCCGCAAGTCGGGCGCCTGGTACACCTACGACGGCGACCAGCTCGGTCAGGGCAAGGAGAAGGCGCGCCAGTTCCTCATCGACAACCCCGATGTGGCCGCCGAGATCGAGAAGCGCATCCTGGTCAAGCTCGGCGTGATCGTCGACCCGAACGCGGCCGTCGAGGCCGCGCCGGTCGCGATCGAGACCAAGCAGCCCGTGCGCAAGGGCGCCTAGCCCGTGGCGGAGAAGGCCGCGGAGGGGGCGAAGGGCCGCCCCGTGGCCTTCCTGCCCTGGGTCGACCGGGGTGCGGCTGGCGACGACGGCTGGGCTCCGGCGGCGCCGGACGCCGACGGGGCCGGGTCGCTTCCGGATCCGTCCGGAGCCGGAACGCCGCGTACCAGTGCTCCCGGGGCGGCCGCAGGCGGGTCGGAAGGCTCCGCCGTCGGGGGCGCCGCGTCTCCGGCCTCCGAGCGGATCGCCGAGCTCTCGGCTCATGTCGCCCGGCGCGCGCCGGCGTTCGTCGAGAACGCGGACGACGAGGACGACGAGGACGCGATCGAGATCCCGGAGGAGATCGATCCCGAGCAGGTCGCGGATCGGATCGTACGGGGGCTCTCCCGCAAGAGCCTCTCGGTCGCCGAGGTCGAGGCGCGCCTCTACACGGAGGGCGTCGCCGAGAAGGACGCCCTCGAGATCCTCGAGCGCTTCACGCGCTTCGGCTACCTCGACGACCTCCGCATGGCGGAGCAGCTGGTCGTCTCGCTCCGTGACCGCAAGAAGCTCGGCCGCTCCTCCATCCAGCAGGAGCTGCGCGCGCGGAAGATCGACCCCGAGGCGATCGCGTCAGCGCTCGACGAGCTGGACGGCGACGACGAGTACCGCACGGCGCTCGAGCTCGCGCGCAAGCGCCTGCCGAGCCTGCGCTCGCTCTCCGACGAGGTCGCCGAGCGCCGGCTCACGGGATTCCTCGCGCGCCGCGGCTACGCCGGCGGACTCGTGCAGCGCGTCGTCCGCGAGACGATCCGCAAGCCGGGGTCGAGCGTCCGCTTCCGCTGACACGGCGGGCCGAGGCGGTCCGACCGGAGCGTAGAATCCCACACCATGAGCACGCCCGGTACCGCCCCGTCGCCCGTCGCCGAGACCCGGCCGAGGACCTACGAGGTCCGTACGTTCGGGTGCCAGATGAACGTGCACGACTCCGAGCGGCTGAGCGGTTCGCTCGAGGCGGCGGGCTACGTGTCCGCCGATGGAGCCGAGGCCGACGTCGTCGTCATCAACACCTGCGCGGTGCGCGAGAACGCCGACAACAAGCTCTACGGCAACCTCGGCCACCTCGCGTCGGTGAAGCGCCGCCACGAGGGGATGCAGATCGCGGTCGGCGGCTGCCTCGCGCAGAAGGACAAGAACGTCATCCTCGACCGCGCCCCGTGGGTCGACGTCGTCTTCGGCACGCACAACATGGGCGCCCTCCCGAGCCTGCTCGAGCGCGCCCGCCACAACGACGAGGCGCAGCTCGAGATCCTCGAGTCGCTCGATGTCTTCCCTTCCACGCTCCCCACGAAGCGCGACTCGACCTACAGCGGCTGGGTCTCGATCTCGGTCGGCTGCAACAACACCTGCACCTTCTGCATCGTCCCCTCGCTCCGCGGCAAGGAGAAGGACCGGCGTCCCGGCGACGTGCTCGCCGAGATCCAGGCGCTCGTGGACGACGGCGCGATCGAGGTCACCCTTCTCGGCCAGAACGTGAACTCCTACGGCGTCGAGTTCGGCGACCGCCAGGCGTTCTCGAAGCTGCTCCGCGCGGCGGGCACCATCGACGGGCTCGAGCGGATCCGCTTCACGAGCCCCCATCCCGCGGCCTTCACCGACGACGTGATCGACGCCATGGCCGAGACGCCGGCGGTGATGCCGCAGCTGCACATGCCGCTCCAGTCCGGCTCCGACCGCATCCTCAAGGCGATGCGCCGCTCCTACCGCTCCGAGAAGTTCCTCGGGATCCTTGACCGGGTCCGCGATCGCATCCCGCACGCGGCGATCAGCACCGACATCATCGTGGGCTTCCCCGGCGAGACCGAGGCCGACTTCCAGGAGACCCTGCGGGTGGTCGAGGCGGCCCGCTTCGCCTCCGCCTTCACCTTCCAGTACTCCATCCGGCCCGGCACCCCGGCCGCGACGCTGCCCGACCAGATCCCCAAGGCGGTCGTCCAGGAGCGCTACGAGCGGCTCGTCGCCCTGCAGGACGCGATCAGCGAGCAGGAGAACCGCGCAGTCGTCGGCCGAGAGGTCGAGGTCCTCGTCGCGACCGGCGAGGGCCGTCGCGACACGGAGACGCACCGGCTGAGCGGACGCGCCGAGGACAGCCGTCTGTTGCACTTCGACGTGCCCGAGGGCTCCGAGCAGCCGCGTCCCGGAGACGTGGTCTCCGTCCGGGTCACCCGTGCCGCCCCCTTCTACCTCCTGGCGGATTCGCCCGACGGCGCGCCGCTCCGCATCCGCCGCACCCGCGCGGGCGACGCCTGGGACCGGGCGCAGACCGAGTCCTGCGGAGTTCCGGCCGCCCCGGGCGCGAGCGGGGCGCCCCGGGTCTCGCTGGGCCTGCCGTCGCTGCGCGTGCGCGACGCCGGCACGCTGACGACGCCGATCTACGACGCCCTCGATGGCGAGCGCTGAGACCGGAGCCCCCGATACCGCGCCGGAGCTCATCGCGGTCGTCGGCGCGACCGGCACGGGCAAGTCCGACCTCTCGCTCGAGCTCGCCGAGGCGATCCGGCAGGACGGCGGCGCCGCTGAGATCGTGAACGCCGACGCGATGCAGCTCTACCGCGGGATGGACATCGGCACCGCGAAGCTGCCCGCCGACGAGCGTCGGGGCGTCCCGCACCACCTGCTCGACGTCCTCGACGTGACGGAGGAGGCGTCGGTCGCCCGCTACCAGCGCGAGGCGCGGCGCGTGATCGAGAGCGTGCTGGCGCGCGGGGCGACGCCGATCCTCGTCGGAGGCTCCGGTCTGTACGTCTCCAGCGTCGTCTTCGAGTTCTCGTTCGCGGGCACCGACCCGGCCGTCCGGCGCCGGCTCGAGGAGACCGCCGAGCGGGAGGGCCTGGGCGCCCTCGTCGAGCGGTTGCGCCGGATCGACGCCGGAGTGGCCGAGCGGATCGGTCCGCACAACGCCCGGCGCATCGTCCGCGCGCTCGAGATCGCGGAGCTCACCGGCGGGAGCACGCACAGCGCGCTGATGTCCGACGAGCCGGTTCCGTGGCGCCCCGCCTCGATCCTGTTCCTCGAGGCTCCGCGGGAGGAGCTGGTGCAGCGCCTCGACCGGCGGGTGGAGCGGATGTGGGCGGCCGGGATGCTCGACGAGGTCGAGCGGCTCGTCCCCCTCGGCCTGGAGCGCGGCGTCACCGCCGGGCGGGCCATCGGGTACGCCCAGGCGCTCGCCCAGCGTGCCGGCGTCCTCCGCGAGGAGGAGGCGATCGCGGCGACGCAGGCGCTCACGCGCCGCTACGCACGTCGGCAGAACAGCTGGTTCCGGCGCTACGCCGGCGCCCACCGGCTCCCGTACGACGCGCCGGACCTGGTGTCGCGGGCGCACTCCGCCGCCCAGGCCGCCGCTCCCGCTCCTCGCTAGGCTGTGCGCCATGACGATCGAGCTGCACTTCACCAAGGGCCAGGGCACCGGCAACGACTTCGTGCTCTTCAGCGACCCGGACGGTGAGGTCGACCTCTCGCCCGCGCAGATCGCGATGATCTGCGACCGCCACTTCGGCGTCGGCGCCGACGGCGTCATCCGTGCCGTCCGCTCCCGCGCGATCCCGGAGGGCGCCGCGGCTCTGGCCGAGGAGAGCGAGGCGGAGTGGTTCATGGACTACCGCAACGCCGACGGCTCGATCGCCGAGATGTGCGGCAACGGCATCCGCGTCTACGCCGCGTTCCTGCTCGCGGGCGGCCTCGCGGCGCTCGAGCCCGGCGACACCCTGCCGATCGGCACCCGCGCCGGCGTCCGCGACGTCACCCGCAGCGGTGCCGGGTTCCAGGTCGACCTCGGCCGCTGGGAGCTGGCGGGCGGCGAGCCCCTGGTGCGGGCGAAGGAGCTCAAGGTCGCGCGCCCCGGTCTCGGGATCGACCTCGGCAATCCGCACGTGGTCGTCGCCCTCAGCAACGACGAGGAGCTCGACTCCGCCGACCTCTCCTACATCCCGCAGCTCGACCCGGAGCCCGAGGACGGCGCGAACGTCGAGTTCGTGGTACCCGGCGAGCCCCTGGTCCACGACGGCATCGGGCGGATCCGGATGCGCGTGCACGAGCGCGGCAGCGGCGAGACCCTGAGCTGCGGCACGGGTGCCGCAGCGGCGGCACTGGCGGTGCGCTACTGGGCGGGAGCCCGCGCTCCGCAGGCCTGGCGCGTGGAGGTCCCGGGCGGCACGCTCGGCGTGACGATGTTCGCGGCGGAGGAGGGCGAGCACGTCGGGCTCTCCGGCCCGGCCGACCTCGTCTTCACCGGGACGATCCGGATCGACTGAGGACCCGGTCAGGCCCGGCGGGTCGTCCGGAGCACGCGGAAGCCCTTCGCCGAGGAGACGCGCTCCACGTCGAGCCGCCCGGCGAACGCGGCGCCCAGCCAGGTCTGGAGCGAGTCTGAGCCGAGGTTGCGCTGCACGACGAGCCAGGCGTCCGCGCCCTCCTCGAGCCGCGGCAGCCAGCGTTCGAGCAGGAGATGCAGCTCCTCCTTGCCGATGCGGATCGGCGGGTTCGACCACACGGTGCGGAAGCGGACGTCGTCGGGAACATCCTCGGGCAGCACGGCGTTGACATTGAGGACGCCGAGTTCCTCGCAGTTGCGACGGACCAGCTCGAGCGCCCGCTGGTTGACGTCGACCGCCCACACCCGGGCGTCGGGGGAGGCGAGGGCGAGCGCGAGGGCGATCGGGCCCCAGCCGCAGCCGAGGTCCAGCAGGTCCCCGTCAGCGGGGGCGTCGGGCACCGCGTCCAGCAGGACGCGTGTGCCGAGATCGACGTGACCGGGGCTGAACACCCCTCCTGCCGTCGTGACCTCGAGGTCGCGGCCGGCCAGGCGGGCCTGGATCCTGCGGGGCCGGAGGTCGCCGTCGGGAGTACTCGAGAAGTAGTGCTCGGCGGCCATGAGAAGTGAACCTATCAAGACCTGAGGAGTTAGTGTTATCCGGATGACGGAAGACCTGAACGAGACCGACACGACCGAGGCCGTGGACGTCGTCTCGAGGGTCCTGGCGAACGCGCAGTCGCGTTCGGCAGGGTACTCGCGCTTCGTCGCGGGTGGAGCCCAGGCGCTGCAGAGCGCCGGCCACGAGGGCGAGAACAGCGACGGCGAGCAGTTCGACCGCGACGACCGGCAGGCGCTGCGACGCGTCGCCGGCCTCTCGACCGAGCTCGAGGACGTCACGGAGGTCGAGTACCGCCAGCTGCGCCTGGAGAACGTCGTGCTCATCGGCGTGTACTCGCAGAATTCGCTGGAGGACGCGGAGAACTCGTTGCACGAGCTCGCCGCGCTCGCGGAGACGGCGGGAGCGACGGTCCTCGACGGCCTGCTCCAGCGCCGCCCGCACCCCGATCCGAGCACCTACCTCGGCAAGGGCAAGGCCCAGGAGCTCGCGGGGCTCGTCGCGGCCCTCGGCGCGGACACGGTCGTCGCCGACACCGAGCTCGCACCGAGCCAGCGGCGTGCGCTGGAGGACGTGGTGAAGGTCAAGGTGATCGACCGCACCGCGGTGATCCTCGACATCTTCAGCCAGCACGCGAAGAGCCGTGAGGGCAAGGCGCAGGTCGAGCTCGCGCAGCTCGAGTACCTGCTCCCGCGACTGCGCGGCTGGGGCGAGTCCATGTCCCGCCAGGCCGGCGGCCAGGTGGGCGCGGGAGCCGGAATGGGCTCGCGCGGTCCGGGTGAGACGAAGATCGAGCTCGATCGTCGCCGCATCCACACCCGCATGGCGCGCCTGCGCAAGCAGATCACGGCGATGAAGCCCGCCCGCGAGGCCAAGCGCGCGAACCGCAAGCGCAACGCCGTCCCCTCGGTGGCGATCGCGGGATACACGAACGCCGGCAAGTCGAGCCTGCTGAACCGGATGACGCACGCGGGCGTCCTCGTCGAGAACTCGCTCTTCGCGACCCTCGACGCCACCGTCCGCAAGGCCCAGACGAAGGACGGGCGCCTCTACACGCTCGCCGACACGGTCGGCTTCGTGCGAGCGCTTCCGCACCAGCTCGTCGAGGCCTTCCGGTCGACGCTCGAGGAGGTCGCGGACTCCGATGTGATCGTCCACGTCGTGGACGCCTCCCACCCCGATCCGGCCGGGCAGATCGCCACCGTGCGCGACGTGATCGGCGAGGTGGGCGCCCGCAGCATCCCCGAGATCATCGCCTTCAACAAGGCCGATCTGGTGGACGAGGGCACGCGGCTGGTGCTGCGCGGTCTCGCTCCCGACGCGGTCTTCGTGTCGGCGCGCAGCGGCGAGGGCATCGACGAGCTGGAGGCGCGGATCGCCGAGATCCTGCCCGAGCCGGACGTCGAGATCGACCTGCTCGTGCCGTACGACCGGGGCGACGTGATCTCGCATCTGCACCGCAGCGGCCGGATCCTGTCGACGCAGTACGTCGAGGGCGGCACCCACGTGGTCGCCCTCGTGCACGCCGATCTGGCGGGCTCGCTCACCGAGTTCGCGGTTCCGCGCGCGGCCGTCCAGGCCTGATCGCCACCACCCGAGCGCCCGTCTCCCCGTCAGGGAGGCGGGCGCTCGGCGCATCCGGGAGGGGGTGCGGCGACCCGCACCACCGACCGGCGGCGGCCGGAGGGTTCGGCGACGGGGTTTCGGCGGCCCTCCTCCGCCTTCCCGTGACCGCGACGGAGGGGCGCGCGCCCCGATCGCCCGCGCCCGTCGAATGCAGGAGGGGCCCGACCGGCTGCACGCCGGTCGGGCCCCTCCTGCACGCCCGGTGTCAGACCGAGCGGAGGACCGCCACGATCTTCCCGAGCACCTCGGCCTCGTCGCCGAGGATCGGCTCGAAGTTGGAGTTGCGGGGCAGCAGCCAGGTGTGGCCGTCGCGCTGGCGCAGCACCTTGACGGTGGCCTCGCCGTCGAGCATGGCCGCTACGATCTCGCCGTTCTCGGCGGTGCGCTGCGAGCGGACCACGACCCAGTCGCCGTCGCAGATCGCGGCGTCGATCATCGACTCGCCGACGACCTTGAGCATGAAGAGCTCGCCCTTGCCGACGAGCTGCCGGGGAAGCGGGAACACCTCGTCGATCTGCTGGTCGGCCATGATCGGCACACCCGCCGCGATCCGGCCGACGAGGGGGACCATCGCCGCGTCGCCGACCGTCGCGGTCGACTCGAACGACCCGTCGTCCTCCGTCGAGCTGGGGACGTCGATGAGGATCTCGAGGGCGCGGGGCCGGTTCGGGTCACGGCGCAGGTAGCCGCTGAGCTCGAGCTGGTTGAGCTGGTGGGTGACGCTCGACAGCGAGGCGAGGCCGACCGCGTCGCCGATCTCGCGCATGCTCGGCGGGTAGCCGCGGCTCGACACCGAGCGCTGGATCGCGTCGAGGATCGCGAGCTGCTTGGCGCTCAGGCTCTTCCGGCGCCGGCCCGCGGCCGCCTTCGTCTTGGCGGCCGGGGTCCCGGCCCTCTGCGCGTCGCTCACGATGCTCCCTCTTCCCGGTGCGCACGCCGCGTGCGCGCCCGCCCGGTCGCGACCCGACAAGGAATGTCGGTGGTCGCTGCTGTACTACGACCAGGCTCTCGAAACTGTATCCGCCGGAACTCCCGACCCGGAACATTCGTTCGAGTGTGTCGCGCGCGTGTCTGCCCGCGGATCAGCCGAGCGGTCCCTTGACCGCTCCGTCGTTCGAAGATATGTTCGGTACAGGCGTTCGGGGCGGCCCTCCCGGCCGAGGGCCTCCCCGAATCCCTGTTGAAAGGAGCGATCCCATGACCGCACAGCTCACCTCCCGCCCGCTCCAGCGCTCGTCCGCGGCTCGGCCCGTCGAGGTCCTGCCGTCCGCTCCCGAGCCGATGAACGCGTTCGGCGAGGCGCGCATCGTCCGCACCCGTCTGCGCCTCACGCGCCGCGGCCGCGCCGTGGTGGCCGCTCTGGGGGCCCTGCCGATCGTGGCGGGCGCCTTCGCCTTCGGGCTCAACGGCGGTGGAGCGGTCGCGTCGAGCGACGCCGCTGCAGTCGAGTTCCAGTACGTCACCGTCCACGCGGGCGAGTCGCTCTGGTCGCTCGCCGAGGAGCTCGCCCCGCAGGCGGACCCGCGCGACGTGGTCGACGACATCCTCTCCCTCAACCAGCTCTCGAGCGCGGGCGTCGAGCCCGGGCAGCGCCTCGCCGTCCCGGCCGAGTACGACATCGCTCGCTGAGCCGGGCTGCCCGGTCGTCCGCGTCGGGCGCTTCGCTACCATTCCCTGGTGACGACTCTCGACGACCTGCCCCTCCGCGACGACCTCCGAGGCAAGCACCCGTACGGCGCACCCCAGGCGGTCGTGCCCGTCGCCCTCAACGTCAACGAGAACACCCACCCGGTCCCGGACGACGTGATCGCCGACATCGTCGGGCGGGTCACGGAGGCGCTGCGCACCGTCAACCGGTACCCCGACCGCGAGTTCCGAGAGCTGCGCGACTCCCTCGCCGGCTACCTCGGTCACGGGCTCACCGCGGACGGCGTGTGGGCTGCGAACGGATCGAACGAGGTGCTCCAGCACGTCCTTCAGGCGTTCGGCGGTCCCGGGCGCTCGCTGCTGGGGTTCGCGCCCACCTACTCGATGTACTCGATCCTCGCGTCGGGGAGCGGAACGGAGTGGATCCCCGCTCCGCGCGAGGCGGAGTTCGAGATCGGAGCCGAGCACGCCGCGGAGCAGGTGCGCCGGGCCCGGCCCGACATCGTCTTCCTCTGCGCGCCGAACAACCCGACCGGGACGCCGCTCGACCTCGCCGTGATCGAGGCGGTCTACGACGCGACCGACGGCATCGTCGTCGTCGACGAGGCGTACGCCGAGTTCGCCGGCAGGGGCGCTCCCACCGCGCTGAGCCTCCTCCCCGGGCGACCGCGCCTGCTCGTGTCCCGCACCATGAGCAAGGCCTTCGCCTTCGCCGGTGTCCGCCTGGGCTACCTCGCCGCCGACCCCGCGGTGATCGACGCGCTCCGCCTCGTCCGCCTCCCGTACCACCTGTCGGCCCTCACCCAGGCCGCCGCGACCGCCGCCCTCGCTCACGCCGACGAGATGCTCGCCATGGTCGGCGAGATCATCGTGCAGCGCGACCGGATGATCGACGGACTGCGCGCCCTCGGCTACCGCCCGTACGCGACCGGCAGCAACTTCGTCCTCTTCGGCGGTGTCGCGGATCCGGCCGCCGTGTTCGAGGGCCTGCTCGCCCGCGGCGTCCTCATCCGCGACGTCGGCATCCCGAACCACCTCCGTGTCAGCGCCGGCACCGAGGAGGAGACGACCGCGTTCCTCGAGGCGCTCGCCTCCCTCCCCGCACCGTCGGCCGACCCCACGGTGGCGCTCTCGCGCGAGTGAGCTCCGCCCGGGGGCGGCGACGCGGCGCGAATAGACTGGGAGGCATGACCTCCCCGAGCGCCGCACCCGGGCGCACCGCCTCCCTCAGCCGTGCCACCAGCGAGTCGAGCATCGAGCTCTCCCTCGACCTCGACGGCACGGGCGTCGCCGATCTCGAGACCGGCGTGCCCTTCTTCGACCACCTGCTGACGGCGTTCGCGAAGCATTCGCTCACGGACCTGCGCGTCCGGGCCCGCGGCGACATCGAGATCGACATCCACCACACCGCGGAGGACATCGGCATCGTACTCGGCACGGCCATCCGACAGGCTCTCGGCGACAAGGCCGGGATCTCACGCTTCGGCGACGCGCTCGTCCCCCTCGACGAGGCGCTCGTGCAGGCGGTCGTCGACATCTCGGGGCGCCCCTACCTCGTGCACACCGGCGAGCCGGAGGGCTTCGCGCTGCACCTGATCGGCGGCCACTTCACCGGGTCGATGGTGCGCCACGTCTTCGAGGCGATCGCGTTCAACGCCGGCCTCACCGTGCACGTCACGGTGCTCGGCGGCAGGGACCCGCACCACATCGCCGAAGCGGAGTTCAAGGCGTTCGCCCGCGCCTTCCGTCAGGCCAAGGCCCTCGATCCGCTCGTCTCCGGCGTGCCGTCGACGAAGGGCGCGCTGTGAGCTCGGCCCGCCCCTCCGTCGTGGTCTACGACTACGGCTCGGGGAACGTGCACTCCGCCGTCAAGGCGCTCGAGCTCGCCGGGGCCGACGTCGAGCTGACGGGGGACCGGCAGCGGGCGCTGGAGGCGGACGGCCTCCTCGTGCCCGGCGTCGGCGCCTTCGACGCCGTGATGTCGGCGCTGACCCGCGCCCGCGGCGGCGAGATCATCGAGAAGCGCCTCGCCGGCGGGCGCCCCGTCCTGGGCATCTGCGTCGGGATGCAGGTGCTCTTCGAGCGCGGCGTCGAGCGCGGGGTCGAGAGCGAGGGCCTGGGCGAGTGGCCGGGGACGGTGGACCTCCTCCCGGCCGAGGTCGTCCCGCACATGGGCTGGAACACCGTCTCCGCTCCCGAGGGCTCGGTGCTCTTCGACGGCATCGCCGAGGAGCGCTTCTACTTCGTGCACTCCTACGGCGCCCGCGAGTGGTCGCTCGACGTGATGCCCCCGTTCCCGCGTCCCGCGGTCACCTGGGCCGATCACGGAGGCCCCTTCATCGCCGCGGTCGAGAACGGGCCGCTCTCGGCCACGCAGTTCCACCCCGAGAAGTCGGGGGCCGCCGGGCTCCGGCTGCTGGCCAATTGGCTGGGCACCCTCCGCACGAACTAGGATCGGCCGGTGGTCGGCGCCTCCAGGGGCCGGCACCGGCTCCGAGACTGAGGATGACGATGAGCGAGTTCACCAAGGCCCCGGGCCTGGTCCTCCTGCCTGCGATCGACGTGGCGGGCGGCAGGGCCGTGCGGCTCACGCAGGGCGAGGCCGGGACCGAGACCAACTACGGCGACCCGATCGACGCCGCGGGCGATTGGGCCGACCAGGGCGCGGAGTGGATCCACCTCGTCGACCTCGACGCCGCCTTCGGCCGCGGCGACAACCACGGCATCATGAAGAAGGTCATCCGGCAGGTGAAGGGCGTGAACGTCGAGCTCTCCGGCGGGATCCGCGACGACCGCAGCCTCGAGTCCGCGCTGAGCGCCGGCGCGAAGCGCATCAACCTCGGCACCGCGGCGCTCGAGAACCCCGAGTGGGCCGCGAGCGTCATCGCGCAGTACGGTGACCAGATCGCCGTCGGGCTCGACGTCCGGGGCACCACGCTCGCCGCGCGCGGCTGGACCAAGGAGGGCGGCGACCTCTGGCAGGTCCTCGACCGCCTGGAGGAGGCCGGCTGCACCCGCTACGTCGTCACCGACGTCACGAAGGACGGCACGCTCAAGGGCCCGAACCTCGAGCTCCTCGAGCAGGTCATGGCCCGCACCCACCGCCCCGTGATCGCCTCGGGCGGCATCTCGAACCTCGACGACATCGCCGCTCTGCGCGACCTCGTGCCCCAGGGGCTCGAGGGCGCGATCGTCGGCAAGGCGCTGTACGCGGGCGCGTTCACGCTCGCGGAGGCCCTGGATGTCGCATCCGAGTGAGCCCCGCCCGCTCCCGGCGCATCTGACCGACTCCGCCGGCACTCCCTGGGCGGGCCGGCACTTCGAGCCGAGCGCAGCACCGGAGGACGACGGGAGCGCCCCGGAGGCGCTGGTCGCCGCGCTCGAGTCCTTCACCCGCGGCATTCGCGGCCCGGAGGCCGTGGTCGACGCGCTCCGCACGTCCCGCCTGCTCATCCCTCTGGTCGCCCGCCTCGGCGAGGAGGCCGAGGGGGTCGGGGGACTCCGGGCGGACAAGACGCAGGAGCTCGCGATCGTCACGGTCGCCGGACCCGACGGCCGCACGGTGCTCCCCGTCTTCAGCGGCGTCGAGAGCATGCGCCGGTGGGACCCGGCCGCCCGTCCCGTCCCTGTCGACGGGCGCCGCGCGGCCCTGGCGGCCGTCGCGGAGGGCACCGAGGTGATGGTCCTCGACCCCGCGTCCGAGCGGGCGTTCGCGGTCCGGCGCCCGGCGCTCTGGGCGATCGCGGAGGGCGGCGACTGGCGGCCGGCCCCCGCCGATGCGGAGGTGCTCCGGGCTCTGCGCGCGGCTGCGGAGGGGGAGCGGGCGGTCGTCTCGCTCGAGGTGCGCGCGGGAGATCCGGAGCAGCGCCTGGCGGGGCCCGAGCTCGTGGTGGTCCTGAGCCTGCGCCCGGGGCTCGATCAGGACGCGCTCGGCGCCCTCGTCGCGCGCCTGGGGGAGCGGTGGGCGGCGGACGAGACCGTCGCGCAGCGCGTCGACTCGATGACGCTGCAGCTCGCCGCCGCCCGCTGACTCCCGATCAGGTGACCGGGCCGGTCCACTTCTCGCCCGGGCCCTTGCCGATCGGGTCGGCGATCGGGGACGCCTCACGGAACGCGAGCTGGAGGGTGCGGAGGCCGTCGCGCAGGCTCCGGGCGTGCATGTCGCTGATGTCGGGCGCCCCGGCCGTGACCAGGCCCGCGAGCGCGTTGATGAGCTTGCGCGCCTCGTCGAGGTCGACCTGCGCTCCGGGCTCGTCGGCGAGCCCGCACTTGACGGCGGCCGCGCTCATCAGGTGCACGGCGGCGGTGGTGATGATCTCCACCGCCGGGACCTCCGCGATGTCGCGCGCGGCCTCCACGTCGGAGGCTCCGCCGTCCTCGCCGAATCGTCGCGTGTAGTCGTCGTCGTACTGGGCCATGGGTCCTTCGTTCGTCGTCCGTGGTGGAGGGGCGCGGCTGCCGCAGCAGAGGATCGAGGGGCGGCCGGATCCGCTCTGTCGGGCGGGCCGCCGGTCTGCTATGGTTGTCCGGGCTCCGAGGCATGTCCTCGGTTCGAAAGTGGAGATTCTCCCACCCGCGCTTGACCGCTTCACAAGGTTACCGGGTCAGAAGCACTCCGCCCCCGAGGGTCGTCAGACCACCGGAGGCAGGGCTGCGGCTCTCGAGGTCCGCCTCGGGAACCGCGTCACAGGGTGCGAGCGCCGTGCTGCAGGCACGACGTGGACGGGACGATCACCTCTCTCGGGTGCGCTGGAGAAGACTCCGGCAGCGCAGCTGCACTCACCGAGATCAGAGGAGAAACGCAATCAGCGATCCCCGTACCAACGACCGTATCCGCGTCCCCGAGGTCCGCCTCGTGGGTCCCGCAGGAGAACAGGTCGGCGTCGTCAAGATCGAGGTCGCCCTGCGACTCGCGCAGGACGCAGACCTGGACCTGGTCGAGGTCGCCCCCAACTCCAAGCCGCCCGTGGCCAAGATCATGGACTACGGGAAGTTCAAGTACGAGCAGGCTCAGAAGCTCAAGGAAGCCCGTCGCAACCAGGCGAACACGATCCTCAAGGAGGTCCGTTTCCGCCTGAAGATCGACAAGCACGACTACGAGACCAAGCGCAAGCGCGCCGAGGGCTTCCTCAAGGCCGGCGACAAGGTCAAGGCGATGATCCTCTTCCGCGGTCGCGAGCAGTCGCGCCCCGAGATGGGCGTCCGCCTGCTCCAGCGCTTCGCGGAGGACGTCGCCGAGTTCGGCCAGGTCGAGTCCACCCCGACCATCGACGGTCGCAACATGGTGATGGTCATCGGCCCGCTGAAGAACAAGTCCGAGGCGAAGGCCGAGGCCAATGCGGTCCGCGCCGCTCGTCGCGAGGCCAACACCCCCGAGGACACGGCCGAGGCCGAGTCCGTCTAGTACTTCGCCGCCCCGGCCTCGGGGCCGGTGGACGCCCCGCTCGCGGGGCACCGGTTTCGCCCCGCCGAGCGCGGAGTGACGTTCACAAGGAGAGAACATGCCCAAGATGAAGACCCACTCGGGTGCCAAGAAGCGCTTCAAGGTGACCGGCTCCGGCAAGGTCATGAAGCAGCAGGCCGGCATGCGTCACAACCTGGAGTCCAAGTCCAGCGTTCGCACGCGCCGCCTCAACCAGGACCAGGTCCTCGCCCCGCAGGACGCCAAGGTCGCCAAGAAGCTTCTCGGTCTGTAGCCCACCGCCGGCGCAGCCCGCTGCGCCGCGTGGTCGCTACTCAGCCGACACGGATCGATAGGAAGAAACAGCAATGGCAAGAGTGAAGAGGGCCGTCAACGCCCACAAGAAGCGTCGCGTCATCCTCGAGCGCGCCTCGGGCTACCGCGGCCAGCGGTCGCGCCTCTACCGCAAGGCGAAGGAGCAGGTCACCCACTCCCTCGTCTACTCGTACCGCGACCGCCGCGCCAAGAAGGGCGAGTTCCGTCGTCTCTGGATCCAGCGCATCAACGCCGCGTCCCGCGCGAACGGCCTGACCTACAACCGCTTCATCCAGGGCCTCGCCCTGGCCGGCGTCCAGGTCGACCGCCGCATCCTCGCGGACCTCGCGATCACCGAGCCGGCCACGTTCGCCTCGCTCGTCGCGACCGCGAAGAGCGCGCTGCCCGCCGACACCTCGGCGCCCAAGGCCGCAGCGTAGTCAGCACGGCTTCCCGGAGGGGGTCGCGACCGAGAGGTCGCGGCCCCCTCCGTCGTTCGAGGGCCCTCCCGCGCCGTGTCTGCGGGGGCGGCGATCACCGCGCCGATAGGCTCGCCGCATGCTCGACAACCCCCGCTCTCCCCGTGTCCGCTCCGTGGCGAAGCTCACCCGCCGCCCGGCCCGGCTCGAGACGGGGCTCTTCCTCCTCGAGGGCCCGCAGGCACTCTCCGAGGCTCTGCAGTACCGCCCGGAGCTGATCGTCGAGTCGTTCGCGACTCCGACCGCTCTGGAGCGGCACCCCGAGATCGTCGCCGCGGCCGCCGAGGCGGAGGTGGAGATCGAGTACGTGACCGAGGACGTCCTCGACGCGATGGCCGACACCGTCACTCCGCAGGGCTTCGTCGCGGTCTGCCGTCAGTTCCCCACGTCGCTCAAGGACGTCGTCGCCTCCGAGCCGCGCCTCGTGGCGGTGCTCGAGGAGGTCCGCGATCCGGGCAATCTTGGCACGATCATCCGCGCCGCCGACGCCGCCGGCGCTGACGCGGTCGTGCTGTCCGGCCGCTCGGTCGACCTCTACAACCCCAAGGTCGTGCGCTCCACGACCGGCTCGCTCTTCCACCTCCCGGTCGCGGTCGGCGCCGACCTCGCCGACGTGCTGGGCCGGCTCCGCGGCGTGGGACTGCGCTCCGTCGCGGCCGACGTGAAGGGGGAGGACCTGCTCGACGTCCGCGCCCGCGGGGACCTCGCCCAGCCGACCGTCTGGGTCTTCGGCAACGAGGCGCGCGGCCTCGAGGAGGAGTCGCTCGCCCTCGTCGACGGCGTGGTCGCGGTGCCCATCTACGGGGCGGCGGAGTCGCTCAACCTCGCGACCGCGGCCTCCGTCTGCCTGTACGAGAGCGCCTTCGCGCTGCGTTCCTGAGAGGAACCGGGCCGAGGGTGCCGCGAACCTGGAGAACAGGGCGCGTTGTTACCCTTCGGTTAAGAATTCCCTCATGATTTGACCGGCCCATCCCCGTGTGCTTCTCTGACGGCATGGTCACAGCCCCGCAAGACGAGCGCGCCGCCGCTCCCGCCGGTGAACCCCTCGTCGTCCTCTCCGGGGTGCAGAAGCACTACGGCGACTTCCAGGCTCTGAAGGACATCGATCTGACGGTGCACCGGGGCGAGGTCGTCGTGGTCCTCGGCCCCTCCGGATCCGGCAAGTCGACGCTCTGCCGCACGGTCAACCGGCTCGAGACGATCTCGGGCGGCACCATCACCATCGACGGTCAGAAGCTCCCGGAGGAGGGCAAGGGCCTCGCCGCGCTGCGCGCCGACGTCGGGATGGTCTTCCAGTCGTTCAACCTCTTCGCGCACAAGACGATCCTCGAGAACGTCACCCTCGGCCCGATCAAGGTCCGCGGGCTCTCCCGCAAGGACGCGGAGGCCCAGGCCACGGCGCTGCTCGACCGGGTCGGCGTCGGCCACCAGGCCGCCAAGACCCCGGCCCAGCTCTCCGGCGGGCAGCAGCAGCGCGTCGCGATCGCGCGGGCGCTGGCGATGAAGCCCAAGGTGATGCTGTTCGACGAGCCGACCTCGGCGCTCGACCCCGAGATGATCAACGAGGTCCTGGACGTGATGGTCGGGCTCGCCAAGGACGGGATGACGATGATCGTCGTCACCCACGAGATGGGCTTCGCCCGGAAGGCCGCCGATCGCGTCGTGTTCATGGCCGACGGCGAGATCCTCGAGGACACCGACCCTGAGTCGTTCTTCACCGCGCCCCGCACCGACCGGGCCAAGGACTTCCTCTCCAAGCTCATCACGCACTAGAAGCGCGATCAGCAGCCACCAGGCAGGTCGGACCCGTGACCCGGGAGCCGACCCGACATCGCCCGCTCCGGCGGGCCGAACCCCAGGAAGGACGATCATGCGCACCAGGCTCATGTTCATGACCGCGGGACTCGCGGCAGCGACCCTCGCCCTCGCCGGCTGCTCCGGCGACGCCGGAACCGCCGGCGGCGGCGCCGGTGGAGGCTCCGAGGGAGGGACCTCCGCGTACGAGGTCGCCTCCGACGTCACTCTCGAGGGCAGCCCGACCTTCGACGCGATGACCGCGGACGGCAAGGTCGTCATCGGCGTCAAGGAGGATCAGCCCGGGCTGGGCTACCTCGACGCGGCGACCGGCGAGCGCTCCGGCTTCGACATCGAGATCGCCAAGTGGACCGCCGCCTCGCTCGGCTTCGCGGCCGACGCCATCGAGTTCCAGGCGATCCCGTCGGCCAACCGCGAGGCGTCGATCGTGAACGGCGACATCGACTACTACGTCGGCACCTACTCGATCACCGACAAGCGCAAGGAGCAGGTCGGCTTCGCCGGACCCTACTTCGAGACCGGCCAGCAGCTGCTCGTCGCGGCCGACAACGACACGATCACCGGACCGGACGACCTCACCGCCGACACCACCGTGTGCTCGGCCACCGGCTCCACCCCGATCCAGAACATCCGCACCAACTACCCCGAGGTGAAGACCGAGGAGTTCGACACGTACTCGCAGTGCGTGGACGCCCTCTCCGACGGCACCGTCGACGCCGTCACCACCGACGGCGCGATCCTGATCGGTTACGCCGCTCAGAAGCCCGACGAGCTCAAGGTCGTCGGAGAGCCCTTCAGCACCGAGCTCTACGGCATCGGCCTGCCGAAGGACGACGACGCCCTGCGCCACTTCGTCAACGGCATGCTGACCGACGGCGGCGAGACCTGGAGCGCCATCTACGACGAGACGCTCGGCCAGTCCGGCACGACCGTCACCCAGCCGGCGGTGAACGACTACTAGGAGGCGCCCCGGGCGGCCCGACCGCCGCCCGGGGGTCCCCTCTCCTCGACCACCACCACCGCTCCGACAGAAGGGCCAGCCGCATGGATGTCCTGTTGAACAACCTCGACGTCTACGTCCCGGCCTTCGGCAACACCCTGATCCTCTTCAGCGTCTCGCTCGTGTTCGCCCTGCTGATCGGCACGGTGGTCGGCGCGATGCGCGTCTCGCCCGTCCCGATCGCCCGCGCGGTCGGTACGGTGTACGTGAACACCATCCGGAACACCCCGCTCACGCTGGTGATGTTCTTCTTCGCCTTCGGCTACCCCAAGCTCGACCTGCCGCAGGTGGACTACACGAACCTGGCGATCTGCGCCCTCAGCCTCTACACCGCGACCTACGTCGCGGAGGTACTGCGGTCGGGCATCAACACCGTGCCGATCGGCCAGGCCGAGGCGGCCCGCGCGATCGGCCTCGACTTCGGCCTCACGATGACGCAGGTCGTCCTGCCCCAGGCCTTCCGCTCCGTGATCCCGCCGCTCATGAGCGTCCTGATCGCGCTGCTGAAGAACACCACCGTCGCCGCCGGCTTCTCGGTCGCGGAGGCGGGCACCATCGTCCGCGTGCTCAACGAGCGCGGCGAGAACAGCCTCATCGTCGTCCTCTGGGTGGCCCTGGTCTTCGTGGTCCTGGTCACCCTGCTCTCGCTCGTCCAACGTCAGCTCGAGAAGAAGTGGAGGGTCGCCCGATGAGCTCCGTCCTCTTCGACAACCCCGGCCCCCGGGCCGTCGTGCGCAACCGCGTCATCGGCGTCGTCGTCGTCCTGCTGATCGCGGCCTTCCTCGGCTTCGTGGTCTGGCGCTTCGCGGAGTCCGGCCAGTTCGACGCCTCCAAGTGGCGCGCGTTCGGCTACCCGCTGGTCTGGCAGAGCATCGGCGGCGCCCTCGGCCGCACGCTCGCGGCCTTCGCCACGGCGGGCGTCGCCAGCCTCGTCCTCGGCCTCCTCCTGGCGATCGGCCGGCTCTCGGACCGGCGCTGGATCAACGTCCCCGTCACGCTCTTCATCGAGCTGTTCCGGGCGATCCCCGTCCTGATCCTGATGATGCTGATGTACTACGGCCTGCCGTTCGCGGGCCTCAAGCTCAGCCCCTACCTCGCCGTCGTCATCGCCCTGACCCTCTACAACGGCTCCGTCTTCTCCGAGATCTTCCGCGCCGGCATCGAAGCCCTCCCGCGAGGACAGAAGGAGGCGGGCTACGCGATCGGCCTGCGCAAGTCCGGCGTGATGCGGCTCATCCTGTTCCCCCAGGCGATCCGCTCGATGCTGCCCGTGATCATCGCCCAGCTCGTCGTCGCCCTCAAGGACACGGCGCTCGGCTCGATCATCACCTACAACGAGCTTCTGTACTACGCGCGCTACCTGGGCAACCAGTCGAGCCTCGACAGCCCGATCATCCCGGCGGCGATCGTCATCGGAGCGATCTACATCGGCATCTGCCTCCTCCTCTCGGGGCTGGCGAAGTGGATCGAGATCCGCACCAAGAGCGGCGGACGCGGCGGCCGCACCATCGGCGGCCACCCCGCAGCCCGCGCGCAGACGGACACGCAGCTCATCGCTGTGCAGGACTGAACTGTGAGGATCGCCCGAGGGCGATCCTCACCGCGGTCGGCTTCCTGACGGGGTCGGGTTCCGCAGAGCGTCCTGCGTCCGGCTACGGAGAATCGCTGACACGCGATTCTCCTGTTCGCCTCGAGGGTCCGGCGATCGCTCAGCGCATCGAGCGGTGGTGCTCCGCTCCGGCGTCGTCGACGCGGAGGCGGTGGTGATCGGGGAGTCGCGATCGGTCCGGGCGTCTTCTCGTCCTCCCGCCCGGCGGTGCCCCCCCTCCTGCCGGTCGAGCAGCCTCCGACCCCGGCGTAGCGAGAACCCGCCCCTGCTGGTCGAGCAGCGCCGGTGGCGGGGCTTCGAGAGCCGTCGGCGCAGACGGGGGCCTGGCCGCGGGCGAGCGCGACGAGCACCGCGCGCGGGCGGCGGGAGGGGGCGGAGGCCCTCGCCTACACTGGGGGATCGTGTCAGACAGCAACCCGATCACCGACGAGGCCGTCTCCGCGGCGGTCGCCGACGCCCTCGCCGCCATCGGCGCGGCGGGCGACTCCGCCGCTCTGAAGTCCGCCCGAGCCGCCCACCTCGGCGAGGGGTCCGCCCTCGCCCGCCTCAACGCGCAGATGCGCTCCGTCCCGCCCGAGCACAAGGCGGCGTCCGGCAAGCTCGTCGGCGGTGCCCGCAAGCAGGTGGGCGACGCCTACGCGGCCCGCGAGGCCGAGCTCGTCGAGGCCGAGGACGCGGCCGCGCTCGAGGCCGAGCGCGTGGACGTCACCGCCGGCGCCAGCTTCGTGCGCCGCGGCGCCCGCCACCCCCTCTCGCTCCTCCAGGAGTCGATCGCCGACGTGTTCGTCGGGATGGGCTGGGAGATCGCGGAGGGGCCGGAGCTCGAGAACGAGTGGTTCAACTTCGACGCCCTGAACTTCGACGAGGACCACCCGGCCCGCGCCATGCAGGACACCTTCTTCGTCGACCCCGTCGACTCGCACCTGGTGCTGCGCACGCACACCTCGCCGGTGCAGATCCGCTCGATGCTCGAGCGCCCGCTGCCGCTCTACGTGATCGCTCCCGGACGGGTGTACCGCACCGACGAGCTCGACGCGACGCACACGCCCGTGTTCACGCAGTTCGAGGGTCTCGCCGTCGACCGCGGCCTGACCATGGCGCACCTGCGGGGCACCCTCGAGCACGTCGCGCGGATCCTCTTCGGCGACGACGCGCGCATCCGCCTGCGCCCGAACTACTTCCCCTTCACCGAGCCCAGCGCCGAGCTGGACGTCTGGCACCCGACCTTCGTCGGCGGTGCCCGCTGGATCGAGTGGGGCGGCTGCGGCATGGTCAATCCGAACGTGCTGCGCGCGGCCGGGATCGACCCGGAGGAGTACTCCGGGTTCGCCTTCGGCATGGGGATCGAGCGGACCCTGATGTTCCGCAACGACGTGAAGGACATGCGCGACATGGTCGAGGGCGACGTCCGCTTCAGCGAGCAGTACGGGATGGTGATCTGATGCGAATCCCGCTGAGCTGGCTGGGGGAGTACGTCGACCTCGAGCAGGACGTCACGACGGAGTCCGTGCACGCGGCCCTGGTGTCGGTCGGCCTGGAGGAGGAGGACGTCCACCGGTTCGAGGTGACCGGGCCCGTCGTCGTCGGTGAGGTGCTCGACCTCGCTCCGGAGCCGCAGAAGAACGGCAAGACCATCAACTGGTGCCACGTCCGCGTGGCCCCGGAGGGCGCGCGTGCCGCCGACGGCGGAGAGGACGTCCGCGGCATCGTCTGCGGAGCCCACAACTTCGCGGCCGGCGACAAGGTCGTCGTGTCACTGCCGGGCGCGGTCCTGCCCGGGCCGTTCCCGATCTCCGCGCGGAAGACCTACGGGCACGTGTCCGACGGGATGATCGCCTCGAGCCGCGAGCTCGGCCTCGGGGACGACCACGACGGCATCCTCCGCCTCGCCTCACTCGGGCTCGACCCGGAGCCGGGCACGGACGCCGTCGCGCTCCTCGGTCTCGACGACGCCGCGGTCGAGGTCAACGTGACGCCCGACCGCGGCTACGCCTTCTCGATCCGCGGCATCGCCCGCGAGTACGCCCACGCCACCGGAGCCGCCTTCCGCGACCCCGCTCGGGCGCTCCCTCCGCACGAGCGCACGGAGACGGCGCCCGTCTTCCCCGTGTCCGTGGCCGACGAGGCGCCGATCCGCGGCCGTGTCGGCGCCTCCGTGTTCGTCACGCGCGTCGTCCGGGGCGTCGACGTCTCGCGACCGACGCCGCCGTGGATGCTCGCGCGACTGCGCCTGGCCGGCGTCCGCTCGATCTCGCTCGTCGTGGACATCACCAACTACGTGATGTTCGAGCTGGGCCAGCCGCTGCACGGCTACGACCTGGCGACCCTGCAGGGCGGCATCGTGGTGCGCCGCGCCGCACCGGGGGAGACCCTCGAGACGCTCGACGGCCAGACCCGGCGCCTGCACGTGGAGGACCTCGTCATCGCCGACGACGGCGGGGCGATCGGCCTCGCCGGAGTGATGGGGGGCGCGCGCACCGAGATCTCGGACGCCACGTCCGACGTCCTGCTCGAGGCGGCGAACTTCGACCCGGTCTCGATCGCCCGGACGGCTCGCCGGCACAAGCTGCCGAGCGAGGCGTCGCGGCGCTTCGAGCGCGGCGTCGACCCCGAGGTGGCCTCGGTCGCCGCGGCCCGCGCGGTGCAGCTGCTCGTGGAGCTCGCCGGCGGCACGGCGGACGAGCTCGGCTCGGTCCTGGCCGACCCGCGCACGGCGGAGCCGGTCGAGCTGCCGGACGGCTACGTCGCAGGCCTCATCGGCGTGGAGTACACCCCGGAGGAGATCCGCGGCGCGCTCGTCGAGATCGGCGCCTCCGTCGAGGCCGGCGGAGCGGGCCTGCTGGTGACTCCGCCGAGCTGGCGCCCCGACCTCGTCGACCGCGCCTCGCTCGCGGAGGAGGTCGCCCGCATCACCGGGTACGACCGCATCCCGGCGATCCTGCCCGTGGCGCCTCCCGGCCGCGGGCTGACCCCGGGCCAGCGGCTGCGCCGCACCCTCGCCCAGGCGCTCGCCGCCGCGGGTCTGACCGAGGTGCTCTCGTACCCGTTCCTCTCGCGCTCGATCAACGACCGGCTCGGCTCGGTCGTCGGGGAGCCGCAGGAGCAGATCACGCTCGCCAACCCGCTCGACGCGACCGCGGGCCAGCTGCGGATCTCTCTGCTGCCGGGTCTCGTGCAGGTCGCGGCCCGCAACCGCTCGCGCGGCCTGACGGATCTCGCGGTCTACGAGCTCGGCTCCGTCTTCCTCCCGGTTGCCGGCCGCCCGTTCGGCTCGGGGGCGCTCCCTGCGGGCGGGACGCGTCCGTCCGCGGAGGTCGAGGCCGAGCTGAACGCGGGCATTCCGCCGCAGCCGCGGCACCTCGCGGCGCTGCTCACGGGTGCCGCCGTCGTGCGCCAGCCCGGTGTCGCCGGGCGTGACGTCGACTGGCGCGACGCCCTCGACGTGGTCCGCGAGGTCGCCGCAGCGACCGGCACCGAGCTCGTGCTGCGCCAGGGGGCCCACGCCGCGCTGCACCCGGGCCGCACCGCCGAGGTCGTGCTCGACGGCGCGGTCATCGGGCACGCGGGGGAGCTGCTCCCGGCGCTCGCCGAGGAGCTCGACCTCCCGCGCCGCGTCGCCGTGGTCGAGCTCGACCTCGAGCCGCTGCTCGCGCGGGCCGGGAGGGTCGTCGTGGCCCGTCCGGTGGGCGCGCTGCCCGCCGCGACCCAGGACCTCTCGCTCGTCGTGCCGGTCGGCATCGCGGCAGCCGACGTGCGCGCCGCCGTCGCCGAGGGGGCGGGCGAGCTGCTCGAGGCGATCCGCCTGGTCGACGACTACCGCGGCACCGGGCTCGCCGAGGGGACGAAGTCGCTGACGTTCGCGCTGCGCTTCCGCGCGCCGGACCGCACGCTCACCGCGGCCGAGGCGACGGCCGCGAAGGAGAACGGCGTGGCCGTGGCGGCGGAGCGCTTCGGCGTCCGACTCCGCGAGTGAGGCCGGGGGTCCCGTCCGGCTCGGCCGGGCGGGGCCCCGCACCCGCACCGGCTAGGCTCTCGGGCATGACTTTCTCCGTGGCGGTGGCCGGTGCGAGCGGCTACGCGGGCGGCGAGCTGCTGCGACTGCTCGCCGACCACCCCGAGTTCGAGGTGCGCACGGTGACGGCGCACGCCAACGCGGGTCAGCCCCTCATCGCCGTGCACCCGCACCTCCGCTCGCTCCGCGACCTCGTCCTCGTCGACACGACGACCGGGAACCTCGCCGGGCACGACGTCGTCTTCCTCGCCCTGCCGCACGGGAAGTCGGGCGAGATCACCGCGACCCTCCCCGAGGACGTCCTCGTCGTCGACTGCGGCGCCGACCACCGCCTGACCGACCCGCAGGACTGGGCCGACTTCTACGGGGGCGACTTCGCCGGGGCCTGGCCCTACGGGCTCCCGGAGCTGCTGATCGGCGGCGGCGGACGCAAGCAGCGCGAGGCGCTCGCCGGAGTGCGGCGCATCGCCGTCCCCGGCTGCAACGTCACGGCGATCACGCTCGGCCTGGCCCCCGGTCTGCACGCCGGAGTGATCGAGTCGTCGGACCTCGTCGCGGTCCTCGCCGTCGGCCCCTCGGGTGCGGGCAAGAGCCTGCGGACCGACCTCCTCGCCAGCGAGCTCCTCGGCTCCGCGCACGCCTACGGCCTCGGCGGAGCGCACCGTCACAATCCCGAGATCCGGCAGAACCTCCTGCTCGCCGGAGCCGGACCCGTCTCGATCTCGTTCACGCCGGTCCTCGTGCCGATGTCCCGGGGCATCCTGGCGACCTCGACCGCGCGCCTCGCTCCCGGCGTCTCGGCGCAGGACGTGCGCGCGGCGTGGGAGACCGCCTACGGCGACGAGACCTTCGTCCAGCTGCTCCCGGAGGGCTCCTTCCCCCGGACGGCCGACGTGGTAGGGGCGAACACCGCTCTGATCGGACTCGCCGTGGACGAGCGGGCCCGCCGCGTCGTGGTCGTCTCGGCCATCGACAACCTCGTCAAGGGCACCGCGGGCGCAGCCGTCCAGTCCACCAACATCGCCCTGGGACTCCCGGAGTCCCTCGGCCTGAGCGTGAACGGAGTCGCGCCGTGAGCGTCACCGCAGCAGCAGGGTTCCGGGCGGCGGGAGTCGTCGCCGGGCTGAAGTCGACCGGAGCGCGCGACGTCGCGCTCGTGCAGAACCTCGGCCCGCTGCAGAGCGCCGCCGCGGTCTTCACGAGCAACCGCTGCAAGGCGAACCCCGTCCTCTGGAGCGAGCAGGTGATGCGCGACGGCGTCGTCTCGGCGATCGTCCTCAACTCCGGCGGCGCCAACTGCTACACGGGTGCTCAGGGCTTCCAGGTCACCCACCGCACCGCGGAGCTCGTGGGCGAGAGCCTCGAGGTGTCCGCCGGCGACGTGCTGGTGTGCTCCACCGGGCTGATCGGCGACCAGCTCGACCTCGCGAAGCTCGCCCCCGGCGTGACCGGCGCCTCCGCCGAGCTCGCCGGGGGACCCGAGGCGGGCGAGGCGGCCGCCCGCGCGATCATGACCACCGACACGGTCCCGAAGCAGGCGGTTATCCGCTCCGAGCAGGGCTGGAGCATCGGCGGCATGGCCAAGGGCGCCGGGATGCTCGCGCCGGGTCTGGCGACGATGCTGGTCGTGATCACGACCGACGCGGCCCTCGAGTCCGCCGCTCTCGACACCGCCCTGCGTGCCGCGACCCGCGTCACCTTCGACCGCCTCGACTCGGACGGCTGCATGTCGACGAACGACACCGTCGCACTGCTCGCGAGCGGCGCCAGCGGCGTCGAGGCCGACGCCGACGAGTTCACCGAGGCCCTGACCGCGGTCTGCCGCGACCTCACCCTGCAGCTGCAGGCCGACGCGGAGGGCGCCGCCCACGACGTCGCGATCCGCGTGCTGAACGCCGCGACCGAGGACGAGGCCGTGGTCGTCGCCCGCGCCGTCTCCCGCAGCAACCTGTTCAAGGCCGCGATCTTCGGCAAGGACCCCAACTGGGGCCGCGTCCTCGCCGCCGTGGGCACGACCGATGCGCAGTTCGACCCGTACGGCATCGACGTCGCGATGAACGGGGTGCAGGTCTGCCTCGCGGGCGAGCCGCACGAGAGCCGCGACCTCGTCGACCTCGCCCCTCGGCAGGTCGCCGTCGACATCGACCTGCACGCCGGCGACGCGACGGCCACGATCTGGACCAACGACCTCACGCACGACTACGTGCACGAGAACTCCGCGTACTCGAGCTGAGGCGGCCATGAGCGACGACACCACCCTCTCGGCCGAGAGCCGCGCCGAGCGCGACGCCGCACCCGGGAAGGCCGCGACGCTCATCGAGTCGCTGCCCTGGCTGCAGAGCTTCCACGGGCGCACGATGGTGATCAAGTTCGGCGGCAACGCGATGGTGTCGGAGGAGCTGCGGCGCTCCTTCGCCCAGGACATGGTCTACCTGCGCTACGCCGGGATCCGCCCCGTGGTCGTCCACGGCGGTGGGCCCCAGATCTCGCGGATGCTCGACCGGCTCGGGATCGAGAGCGAGTTCCGGGGCGGCTACCGGGTCACGAGCCCCGAGGCGATGGAGGTGGTGCGGATGGTGCTCACCGGCAGCATCAGCCGCGACATCGTCCGCCGGATCAACGAGCACGGCCCCCTCGCCGCCGGCATCTCCGGTGAGGACGCGGGCCTCTTCGTCGGCCGCCGCCGCGGTGTCGTGATCGACGGCGAGGAGCACGACCTCGGACTCGTCGGAGACGTGATCGCCGTGGATCCCGCCGCCGTCCTCGCTCAGCTCGAGGCCGGCCGGATCCCGGTCGTGTCCTCGATCGCCCCCGACTCGGACGACCCCACGCAGTCGCTGAACGTCAACGCCGACGCCGCCGCCGCCGCGCTGGCCGTCGCGCTCGGCGCCGAGAAGCTCGTCGTCCTCACCGATGTGGCCGGCCTCTACTCCGACTGGCCCGACCGCGAGTCGCTCGTCTCGCACATCCGCTCGGACGACCTCGCGGCTCTGCTGCCCTCGCTCGAATCGGGCATGATCCCCAAGATGACCGCCTGCCTCGACGCCGTGCGCGGGGGAGTGCCCAAGGCCGCCATCATCGACGGCCGCATCCCGCACTCGATCCTGCTCGAGGTGTTCACCTCGGAGGGCATCGGCACCGAGGTCGTCGCCTCGCTCGACCCCCGCGACCGGGAGCGAATGTCGGGCCGCTGATCCTCAGCGGCCCCGGCTCCGAGCGTCCGTCCCGTCCGGGACGCGCGCACCGTCGGCCCTCGCGGCCGGACCGCTCCGATCGAAAGGCCACCATGTCCATCCCCACGACCGCGTCCCGCACCGGCTCGGCGCGCGACCGCTACTCCGCCGCGATGATGCAGACCTTCGCGCCGCCGCTCGCCGTGCTCGAGCGCGGCGAGGGCTGCCGGGTCTGGGACGTCGACGGGCGGGAGTACCTCGACTTCCTCGGCGGCATCGCCGTCAACTCGCTCGGCCATGCGCATCCCGTGTTCGTCGAGGCCGTGACGCGCCAGGCCGGTGCGCTCGCCCACGTCTCCAACTACTTCGCGACCGCCCCGCAGATCGAGCTCGCCGAGACCCTGCGCCGCCTGACCGGGGCCGGGGAGACGGGCCGCGTCTACTTCGCCAACTCGGGCACCGAGGCCAACGAGGCGGCCTTCAAGCTGGCGCGGCTGAATGCGGCCGGCGGCCGGCACCGCGTCCTGGCGCTGCAGAACGCGTTCCATGGGCGGACGATGGGCGCGCTCGCGCTGACCGGCAAAGCGGCCATGCGCGCGCCGTTCGAGCCGATGCCGGGAGGGGTCGAGCACCTCGAGGCGAGCATCGAGGCCCTCGAGGCGGCTCTCGACGAGTCCGTCGCCGCGCTGATCGTCGAGCCCATCCAGGGGGAGGCGGGCGTCATCCCGCTGCCGGCCGGCTACCTCGAGCGCGCGCGTGAGCTCACCCGCGAGCACAGCGCGCTGCTCATCGTCGACGAGATCCAGACCGGGGTCGGGCGGACCGGACGCTGGTTCGCGTACCAGGAGGCGGGGATCCTGCCCGACGCCGTCACCCTGGCCAAGGGGCTCGGCGGAGGCTTCCCCGTCGGAGCGCTGGTGACCTTCGGCGAGGCGTCCGACCTCCTGCAGAAGGGCCACCACGGCAGCACCTTCGGCGGCAATCCGCTCGCGACCGCCGTGGCCGGAGCCGTGCTCGCCGAGATCGAGCGCGCCGACCTTCTCGGCAACGCGCGGGAGCGCGGGGCGCAGATCGTCGACGCGCTGACCGCTCTCGACTCGCCCCTGATCGGAGGGGTTCGCGGCGCGGGCCTCCTCCTGGGCATCGCCCTGACCCGGCCGGTCGCCGCCGAGCTCGCCGCCGCCTGCCTCGACGCCGGCCTGATCGTGAACGCGGCGAACGACTCGAGCATCCGGCTCGCGCCTCCGCTCGTGGTGACCGCCGCCGACGTCGCCGAGTTCGCCGAGCGCTTCGGCCGCGCACTGCAGACCCTCTGACCCCGTACCTCCACCGAAAGCGACCAGCACCGTGACCCGCCACTTCCTCCGCGACGACGACATCACTCCCGCCGAGCAGGCCGAGATCCTCGACCTCGCCCTCGAGCTCAAGCGCGACCGCTTCTCCCGGAAGCCCCTCGCCGGGCCGCAGACCGTCGCCGTGATCTTCGACAAGTCCTCCACGCGCACCCGCGTCTCCTTCGCGGTCGGCATCGCCGATCTCGGCGGAAGCCCCCTGATCATCTCGACCGCGAGCAGCCAGCTCGGCGGCAAGGAGACCGCCTCCGACACGGCGCGGGTCCTGGAGCGCCAGGTCGCCGCCATCGTGTGGCGCACCTACGCGCAGTCGGGCCTGGAGGAGATGGCGCGCAGCACGCGCGTGCCGGTCGTCAACGCGCTGTCGGACGAGTTCCACCCGTGCCAGCTCCTCGCCGACCTGCTGACCATCCGCGAGCACCGCGGTCGCCTCGCCGGACTCACGCTCACGTTCTTCGGCGACGGAGCGAGCAACATGGCGCACTCGTACCTCCTGGCGGGGGCCACGGCCGGCATGCACGTCCGCATCGTCTCCCCGGAGTCGTACTCGCCGGACGCGGCGGTCCTGGCCGATGCGCAGCGCATCGCCGCGACCACCGGCGGATCGGCGATCACCACGACCGACCCCGACGAGGGCGCGGCCGGCTCCGACATCGTGATCACGGACACGTGGGTGTCGATGGGCAAGGAGGACGAGAAGGCGGCGCGCGTCGCGACCTTCGGCGCCTACCGGGTCGACGCCGCCACGATGGCCGCTGCCGCTCCCGACGCGCTGTTCCTGCACTGCCTGCCCGCGGACCGCGGCTACGAGGTGACCGCCGACGTGATCGACGGCCCGCAGAGCGTGATCTGGGACGAGGCGGAGAACCGCCTGCACGCGCAGAAGGCCCTGCTCGTGTGGCTCCTGGAGCGCGCCGGCACCGCCGACGCCGCTCAGTAGACTCGACAGCCGAACCCGAGGAGAACCATGACGGAACGACCCTCCGCCCGCGCGGGCGAGGCCGGAGCCCTCTGGGGCGGCCGCTTCGCCGGCGGCCCCTCGCCCGAGCTCGCCGCGCTCTCGAGGTCGACCCACTTCGACTGGCAGCTCGCCCCCTACGACCTCGCCGGCTCCCGCGCCCACGCCCGGGCGCTCGCCGGAGCGGGCTACCTCGACGACGCCGAGCTCACCGCGATGCTCGCGGCGCTCGACCGGCTCGAGGCTGCCGTCGCCGATGGGAGCTTCGCCGCCGACGAATCCGACGAGGACGTGCACGGCGCCCTGGAGCGCGGCCTGATGCTCGAAGCCGGTCCCGAGCTCGGCGGCAAGCTCCGCGCGGGGCGCTCGCGCAACGACCAGATCGCCACCTTCGTCCGGATGTACCTCCGCGACCACGCGGCGCTCGTCTCGGAGCTGGTGGTGCAGCTCATCGACGCCCTCGCCGCGCAGGCGTCGGCGCACCCGACGGCGATCATGCCCGGGCGCACACACCTCCAGCACGCTCAGCCCGTGCTCCTCGCGCACCATCTGCTCGCCCACGGCTGGGCGCTGCTGCGCGATCTGGAGCGCCTGCGGGACTGGGCCGTCCGGGCGGACGTCTCGCCCTACGGCTCGGGCGCCCTCGCCGGCTCGACCCTCGGCCTGGACGCCGAGGCCGTCGCCCGCGATCTCGGCTTCGCGTCGAGCGTGCCGAACTCGATCGACGGGACGGCCAGCCGCGACCTCGTTGCCGAGTTCGCCTTCGTCACCGCCATGATCGGGATCGACGTCTCGCGCATCGCGGAGGAGGTCATCCTCTGGAACACGCGGGAGTTCGCCTTCGTCACGCTCGACGACGGCTACTCGACCGGGTCCTCGATCATGCCGCAGAAGAAGAACCCCGACATCGCCGAGCTCGCCCGGGGGAAGTCCGGCCGCTTGATCGGCAACCTCACCGGGCTGCTCGCGACCCTCAAGGCGCTGCCGCTCGCCTACAACCGCGACCTGCAGGAGGACAAGGAGCCGGTCTTCGACTCGGTGACGACCCTCGAGGTGCTGCTGCCCGCGTTCAGCGGCATGATCGCGACCCTCACCTTCCACACCGACCGGATGGCGGAGCTCGCGCCCCAGGGCTTCTCCCTCGCGACCGACGTGGCCGAGTGGCTCGTGAAGAAGCACGTGCCCTTCCGGGACGCCCACGAGATCACCGGTGAGCTGGTCAAGCTGGCGGAGTCGCAGGGGAGGGGGCTCGAGGATCTCGACGCCGCCGCGCTCGCCTCGGTGTCGCCGCTGCTCACTCCAGACGTGCGGTCCGTCCTCAGCATCGAGGGATCGGTGGCGAGCCGGGACGGTGTCGGCGGCACGGCTCCCGACCGCGTCGCGGAGCAGCTCGCCCGGCTGACCGAGCGCGTCCGGGTCGTGCGCGGATCCCTCCGAGGGGAACGCCCGTGACTCTTCGAGGAGCGCCGGGCGACGACGGCCGTCCGCCGCTGCGCCCCTGGCAGCAGCGGACTCTGGTGCTCGTCGCCGCAGTCGTCATCGTCGCGGTGATCGTGATCACCCTCGTGTCGGGCCAGAGCTTCTTCTGAGCGCCGACCTCCCCGACCTCGCGCGCTCGGCCCTCGAGGTGGCACCGGAGCTGCTCGGCCGCGTCCTCCTGCACCGCACGCCGGAGGGCGTGGTCGGCGTCCGGCTGACCGAGGTCGAGGCGTACCTCGGAACCGGTGAGGATCCGGGCTCGCATGCGCACCGCGGACCGACACCCCGGACGGCTCCCATGTTCGGTCCGCCCGGGTCCGTGTACGCGTACTTCACCTACGGGATGCACACCTGCGTGAACATCGTCTGCTCCCCGGCGGGCACGGCGTCGGCGGTGCTGCTGCGCGCCGGCGAGGTCGTATCGGGGGAGGATCTCGCGATGATCCGGCGCGGACCCGTTCGCAGCCGGGATCTGGCCCGCGGACCCGCACGGCTGGCGAAGGCCCTCGGAGTCCGTCTCACCGAGTCGGGCGACCCGCTCGAGGCGGCGTTCGAGCTGCTGCCGGGGGAGAGGCCGTCCTCCGTGGCGGCGGGCCCGCGCACCGGAGTCTCGGGCCCGGGCGGCGGGGACGACTTCCCGTGGCGCTTCAGCATCCCGGGCGACCCCACCGTCTCGCCCTACCGGAGAGCAGTGCCCCGGCGGCGGCCCGGAGCTCAGCCCGCGAGGTAGAGCCGGGCGAGAACGCCGAGAGCCGCCGCCCAGGCGAGGCTCGCCAGCGTGCCGATGATGAACCGCTCGCGCGCCTCCGGGGAGGCGAGCTCGCTGAAGCGGCCGACGCCCTTGATCGCCACCACGACCGCGATCCCCTCGGGGAGACCGCTCATCAGTGCGCCGGCCGTCGCGATCCGCTCGAGGACCCCGATCGTCGTCCCCCCGCGCAGCACCTCGATCGGCTGGCCGATCGCCGAGGGCGCGCTCCCGGCGGCGGGGCGGGAGGTTCCGGCGACCATGATGCCGCCGTGGCTGCCGCTGCGGGAGTCGGCCGTCGCGAGCCGGAGGGTGAGCAGCACGACCGGCCCGCCGCCCGCGATCGCCAGCGCGAAGGCCAGCACCGCCACCAGGACGGAGTGGATCGGGGGCGCGGACGGTCCGGCGACCGCCGTGAGCAGGAAGGCGGCGGCCGCCGCCACGAGGGGGATCCAGGCGAGCTGCGGACGGCGAAGGCGCACGGCGAGCACCGCACCGGCGAGTCCGGCGAGCAGCACGAGCACCACGCCCGTCCACGAGGCGGACTGCAGCGCGGAGGCGAGGAGCAGGGCGGGGGATCCGGGGGGTGCCGTCATCGGGGTGTCCTCTCGTCGGTGGGGTCGAGCGTACGGTCGACCACTGTCAGCAGGCGCGCGAGCGCGTCACGGGCGGGAGCGTCGACTCGAGCACTCGCCGCGCGGACCCGGAGGCTGACCGCCTGCGGGCTGACGGCGAGGCGCTCGGCCGCATCCTTCTGGGAGAGGCCGCTCTCGAGCAGGTCGACGATCTGCCAGCCGGCCTCGGAGCGCGCGTCGCGCAGCAGGAGGAGCGGATCGATCAGCGACTGGACGTCCGCCGGTGCCGGCGCCGCCGTTCCCGGTGCGTCCGGATCGAGGGAGAAGCGCGTCGGCCGGCCCTTCGCCGCCTCGACCGCCCGGCGCGCCGCGAAGTACGCCTCCCCGGTCGCCGCTCTCGTGGTCGCGGGGAGTGGCCGGTCGACCGGGCCGATCCCGAGGCCGATGCTCCAGTGGCCGGTCCGGTGCAGCTCGAGCACGAGCGCGACGACGGCATCGGCCCGGTCGAGCACGCACTGGAACTCGTCGCCCGCCGTCCGCTCCGGGGGCAGGACGAACGACGCCCGACCGTCGTCGATCAGGCTCGCGATCGCCTGGTCCACGCGGTCGTGGTCGTGCCTGCTGTCGCGCTGATCCGCGGTGATGACGAACATCGGACCTCCTCGATCAAGTATCGGCACTTGATCGCCCCGGATCAAGCCTGTGCACTTGACTCCCGGAGACCGGCTCCTTCCCGCCGCGGTAGCCTGGTCGGGTGATCGACCAGCACCTCCCCGGGTCCGCGACGAGCCCGCGGCTCGACCCCGCCTTCGACTCCGTGTGGGACGAGCTGGTCTGGCGAGGCTCGGTGCACGTGTCGACCGATGCGGGAGCGTTGCGCGAGCTGCTGTCGGGGGAGCCGATCACCTACTACTGCGGGTTCGACCCGACCGCGCCCAGCCTCCACCTCGGGAACCTGGTGCAGCTGATCGTCATGCGCCGGCTCCAGCTGGCCGGGCATCGGCCGCTCGGGCTCGTCGGCGGCTCGACCGGGCTGATCGGGGATCCGCGTCCGACGGCCGAGCGGACGCTGAACTCGCGCGAGACGGTGACGGCGTGGGTCGAGCGCCTCCAGGCGCAGGTGTCCCGGTTCGTTCCCGCGGGCGGCGACAACGGGCTGCGCCTGGTCAACAACCTCGACTGGACCGCTCCGCTGTCGGCGATCGACTTCCTGCGGGAGATCGGGAAGCACTTCCGTGTGGGGACGATGCTCAAGAAGGACGCGGTCAGCGCCCGCCTCAACTCCGACGCGGGGATCAGCTACACCGAGTTCAGCTACCAGATCCTGCAGGGACTCGACTACCTGGAGCTCTACCGGCAGTACGGGTGCGTCCTGCAGACCGGCGGCAGCGACCAGTGGGGCAACCTGACGAGCGGGACCGACCTGATCCACCGCACGGAGGGCGTGTCGGTCCACGCGATCGGTACACCCCTGGTGATGAACTCCGACGGCACCAAGTTCGGCAAGAGCGAGGGCAACGCCGTCTGGCTCGACTCCGAGCTCACCAGCCCGTACGCGTTCTACCAGTTCTGGGTCAACACGGACGACCGTGACGTCGCCGACCGCCTGCGGATCTTCACCTTCCTGCCGCGCACGGAGATCGAGCGCCTGGAGAAGGCCGCTGCCGACGAGCCGTTCCGCCGGGAGGCGCAGCGCGCGCTCGCCTGGGAGGTCACGTCGCTGGTGCACGGAGCGGAGGCGACGCGCTCGGTGATCGACGCCTCGGCCGCGCTCTTCGGCAAGGGCTCGCTCGAGGGGATCGACCCGGTCATCCTCCGTGGCGCGCTCGAGGCGGTGCCCTCGATGGAGGCGACACCGGAGACGCCGGCGCTGCAGGCGTTCGTCGAGACCGGACTCGTCGCCAGCACGGGGGAGGCGCGGCGGGCTCTCGCTCAGGGAGGGCTCTCGGTAAACAACACCGCCCTCCCGTCCGAGACCGTCACGCTCGGCGAGCTCCCGTTGATCGATGGGATCGCCGTCCTCCGTCGCGGCAAGAAGAGCTTCGCCGGGGCCTTCGTCCGCTGACCGCGTGCCCGCTCTCCTCGAGCGGACGCGGATGATGACGGCGTCGGCGGTCTCATCAGCTCGGTGTCCGGTGTCCGGTGTCCGGTGTCCGGTAGCCGGTAGCCGGTAGCCGGTAGCCGGTAGCCGGTAGCCGGTAGCCGGTAGCCGGTAGCCGGTAGCCGGTAGCCGGTAGCCGGTAGCCGGTAGCCGGATGTCCGGCGTCGGGTACCGAGTCGGACACTCAGCGACGCAGAGCCCTTAAATCGCGACACGCCCGGGACGCAGGCGATTTGCCGCTCGGCCGAGGCCCGACGTAATGTAACTCCTCGTCACCCCAAAGGAGCGGCAAGCGGGAGTCAGGCGCAGAGCGTCGAGACCAGCTGGCCCACCTCAAGCGGGGACCATCCCCTCGCTCCCAGGCCTGTTAGAGATTCGTCTCTTGAAGACTGCGGGATCGCGAGCTAAGATGCAAAGCCTCCACGGGACACGGTCCCGGCTTCGTTGCAAGGCCTCACGGCCGAGCCCGGTGCAGCGGTGCGGTCCTCGATCGCGCAGCGAACACCACGAAGAAGCCGGACTTGACACGGCCTGCGGATGTGCTAAGTTAGTCGAGTTGCCACGGAGGCGATCGGGACTTCGATTCCGACAAGCCTAACCGGTCTCGGCAAGCAAGACAAATCGAGTGGCTCACGCCCT
Source organism: Rathayibacter sp. AY1E6 (assembly GCF_002931115.1). Lineage (NCBI taxonomy): Bacteria > Bacillati > Actinomycetota > Actinomycetes > Micrococcales > Microbacteriaceae > Rathayibacter > Rathayibacter sp. AY1E6. The sequence continues at coordinate 138,481 of NZ_PSVK01000006.1, forward strand.
CGTACAGCAATCTTCGATCACTTTCGTTGTGAAGCACCGTTCTGGTGTGGAGGCGGGATGTGTCCGATTCTTGAGAACTCAACAGCGTGCACTATGTTCAATGCCAATTTTATACCCCGGCCTCGATCTTCGGATCGGGTTGGGATTCCTTTGGAAATTGATGTCAGCTTCCGACTTTCGGGTCGGAGAGATGTCTTATTTGCTAGAGGTCAAACTTGACTCCCCTTCTCTTCGGGGTTGGGGGTCGTAATTTTTTTACGGAGAGTTTGATCCTGGCTCAGGACGAACGCTGGCGGCGTGCTTAACACATGCAAGTCGAACG